>NZ_JAYRDE010000035.1:0-25046 GCF_041909575.1 Microbacterium sp.
CCGAGCGCTCCTGCGCGTGGCGGTCCGTCTCGAGCTGTTCGACGAGCTCGTCGAGCGCCTGCTCTGCGCCGTCCCCCTCGGCCTTGAGTGTCACGACCGTACCATGTGAGGCCCCGAGCCCCATGAGGGACAGGATGCTGCCGGCGTTGAGGTCCGGCCCGCCTTCGACGGCGATGGTGACCGGGACCGCCTTCTCCTGCACCGCCTGCACGAACAGCTTCGCGGGGCGGGCGTGCAGCCCGGAGCTGCTCGCGATGGTGGCCTGACGTTCTGCCATGTCTTTCTCCTTGATCAGTCGGTTGCGCGGTCGATCACGCGGGGACGGCCTCGAAGGGCGCCTCGGCCTGCTCGAGCTCCTTGCGGCCGACCCAGCGCTTGAGTGCGACGACGAGGAGCGCCGTCACGACGGTACCCGCGGCGATGGCGACGAGGAAGCCCCAGAACGGGCTGATCGCGAAGAACACGAACACACCGCCGTGCGGGGCGAGCGACTCCACCGCGAGCGCCATGCTCAGGCCGCCGGTCACGGCGCCGCCCACGAGCGAGGCGGGGATCACGCGCAGCGGATCGGCCGCGGCGAAGGGGATGGCGCCCTCCGAGATGAAGGCGGCGCCCAGCAGCCAGGCCGCCTTGCCGTTCTCGCGCTCGATCGGCGGGAACAGGTCGCGGGCGAGCACGGTGGACGCCAGAGCCATCGCCAGCGGCGGGACCATGCCGGCCGCCATCACGGCCGCCATGATGAGCCACGGCGTCGGGTTCTCCGGCGAACCGGCGGACAGACCGGCGACCGCGAAGGCGTAGGCCACCTTGTTGACGGGCCCGCCGAGGTCGAAGCACATCATCAGGCCGAGCACGACGCCGACCACGACGATGCCCGAGGTGCCGGCGAGATCGTTCAGCCACACCGTCAGCCACTCCATGAGGGTCGCGATCGGGCGCCCGAGGAAGAGGATCATCAGACCGGAGGCAACGATCGACGCGAGCAGCGGAATGATGACGACGGGCATCAGGCCACGCAGCCAGCGCGGGACCCGCCAGGTCGAGATCCACCAGGCGGTCACACCGGCCAGCAGGCCGCCGACGATGCCGCCGATGAAGCCGGCGTTCATGAGCACCGCGACAGCGCCCGCGACGAAGCCGGGCGCGATCCCGGGCCGGTCGGCGATCGCGAACGCGATGTAGCCGGCCAACGCCGAGACGAGGAAGCCCATCGAGGTCACGCCGATCGTGAAGAACACCGACCCGAGGTACAGGCCCAGTCCCCCGGGCGGCAGATCCCACAGGGAGTACTGCACGACGACCGACGTGGCCTCGCCGGTCGCCTCGTAGTCGTCGCCGAAGAAGAGGAACCCCAGGGCGATCAGCAGACCGCCACCCGCGACGAACGGGATCATGTAGCTCACGCCGGTGAGGAGGATGCGCTGGATGCGCGCGCCCCACGAGACCGACTCGGTCGATGCCGCCGCACTGCTCTCCGCCGCGGTTCCGCTGACCCTGGTCGCTCCTGGATTCTTCGCCGCAGCCACGGCCTCGGCGATGAGTTCCTTCGGCTGCTCGATGCCGCGCTTGACACCCGACCGGACCACGGGCTTGCCCGCGAAGCGATGCAGGTCGCGCACATCGACGTCAGTGGCGAAGATCACGGCGTCCGCGCCGTCGATCACGCCTTGCGGCAGGGCCTGATACCCGCTGGAGCCCTGCGGCTCGACCGCCAGGTCGATCCCCGAGGCGGCACCTGCAGCCGTCAGCGCGTCGGCGGCCATGAACGTGTGGGCGATTCCCGTCGCGCACGAGGTCACCGCGACGATCCGCGCCGGACGTCCGTCGACCGCGTGGTCGGCGTCGACGGACGCGGAAGCAGCGGACGCCGGCGCGGCGGCGGAATCAGCGGCGGCCGCTGCCGGGGCGGGTGTCGCCGAGGCATCCCCCTCCCCGATCGCCGCGCGCACGATGGCGACGACGTCGTCGTTCGTCTTCGCGGCGCGCAGCCCGCTCGTGAAGTCGTCCTGCATCAGGCTGCGGGCGAGCTTGGAGAGGACGGCGAGGTGCGCCTCCGCCGCGCCCTCCGGCGCCGCGATCAGGAACACGAGGTCGGCGGGACCGTCGGGAGCGCCGAAGTCGACGCCGGGCGCGAGCCGGGCGAAGGCGAGGGAGGGCACCGTCACGGCGGCGCTCTTGGCGTGCGGGATGGCGATGCCGCCGGGAAGCCCGGTCTCGTCCTTCTCCTCGCGGGCCCATGCGTCGGCGAACAGCGCGTCGGCGTCGGTCGCGCGACCCTGCGCGACGACACGGGCGGCGAGGGAGCGGATGACGGACGCCTTGTCGGCGCCGAGACCGACGTCGAGGCTGACGAGGTCTGGGGTGATGGTGTCGGACACGATGATCTCCTGGTGGATGGGTGGGTGGTTCAGACGGGGGCGGATGCCAGGCGCGTGACGGGCACGTCGCCGGCGGGAAGGTCTTCGGGGGTGGGGGCCTGCGTGCCGGGGAGGGATGCCGCGGCCGCGCCGTAGCGCACCGCACTGCGCAGGCGCTCCTCGGGCCCGGCGCCGCCTGCTTCGGCCACCAGGTAGCCGGCGAGCGAGCTGTCCCCGGCACCGACTGTGCTCACGACGCGGATGCCGGGCGGCACGGCGGCCCAGGCGCCTTCGGCCGTGACGAGCACGGCGCCGGCGGCGCCGAGCGTGACCAGGGCGGCCTCCACGCGGCCCGGGACCAGCTCGCGTCCGACGGCTGCCACGGCAAGGGCGAGGTCGCCCTCCGGCAGGGTGCGGCCGGAGAGCTCGGCGAGCTCGTCGTCGTTGGGCTTGATGAGATCGGGGCGCCCGCGTGCGACGACGGCGGACAGCGCCGCGCCGGAGGTGTCGACGGCGATGAGCGGCGCAGCATCGCCGTGGGCGGACCGGACGGCGTCGATCACGGCGACGTAGAAGTCGGCGGCTGCACCGGGCGGGAGCGACCCGGCCAGCACCAGCCAGCGCGCTCCGCGGGAGGCCTGGACGACCGCTTCGACGACGGCCGCGGCATCCGCCTGGGTGAGCGCAGCGCCGGGGAGGTTGAGCTTCGTCGTGACGCCGGCGGGGTCGGTGATGGTGAGGTTGGCGCGCACGTGACCGTGCACGGGAACGGTGCGCGTGTCGATGGCGGCGCCCGCGAGAGCTGCGGCGTAGGGGTCCCCCGCCGCGAGCGGAAGGATCGCCACCGTCCGGATGCCCGCGGCGGCGACGACGCGCGAGACGTTGATGCCCTTGCCGCCGGCGTCCTCGCGCGCCCCTGCGGCCGACTGGACCTCGCCGGGGCGCAGCGGGCCTTCGAGGGTGATGGCGCGGTCGAGCGAGGGGTGCGCGGTGAGGGTGACGATCATGCGAGCCACACCTCCACTTCGGCCTCGGCCAGTGCGGCGGCGAGCTCGGGCGCCGGCGCGGCGTCGGTGACGAGCACGTCGATGTCGGCGAGCGAGGCGAACCCCACGAGGAGTTCGCGGTCGTGCTTCTCGGCGTCGGCGACGACGACCACGCGCCGGGCGGCGCGGACGATCGCCCGCTTGACGGCGGCCTCCTCGGGGTCGGGGGTGCTGAGTCCGAAGTCCGCCGATACGCCGTTGGTGCCGAGGAACGCGACATCCGGCCGCATCCCTTCGATGGCGCGGACGGTGTCGGCGCCGACGGCGGCGGCGGTGAGTCCCCTCACGCGGCCCCCGATGACGGTGAGCCCGGCGTTGGGGACGGCCGCGAGCGAGCTCGCGAGCGGGAGCGCATGCGTGACCACTTCGATCGCACCCGTGCCGAGGCGGGGGGCGAGGCTCGCGGCGACCGCGGCCGTCGTGGTGCCCGCGTCGAGGAAGACCGAACCGCGGAATCCCTCGGAGATCGCGTCGAGCGCTCGGTCGCCGATGGCCGACTTCGCGGCGCTGTGTCGCTGAAGCCGCTCGGTGAGCGGGCTCTCGGAGGTGCTCGCGCGGTCCGTCGCGACGGCTCCGCCGTGCACGCGGCGGAGGATTCCGGAGGCCTCGAGCTGCGCGAGGTCGCGGCGCACCGTCTCGGTGGTGACGTCGAACATGCCAGCCAGCTCGACGACGCTCACCCGCCCCGCGGCGACGAGCTCACGCTCGATCGCGTCTTGGCGCTCCGTTGCGTACATGTGGCACCCTTCATCGGATTTCCCACACAATACAACGTAAATCAACACAGAACAAGATCCAATGGCGACGGCGGTCGCTACGCTTCACTGGTGGCCGACAAACCCGCCGCCGAGGTGGACATCGACGAGGCGCTCGTGCGCCGGCTTCTCCTGTCGCAGGCGCCCGGACTCGAGGGGGCGTCCACCCTGCCGCTGCGGCGCGTCGCCGCGGGCTGGGACAGCGAGATCTGGCGGCTGGGCGACGAGCTCGCCGTCCGGCTCCCCCGCCGTGCCGTCGCAGCACCGCTCGTGCTCAACGAGCACCGCAGCCTCGCGATCCTCGGGCCCGCGATCGAGGCCACCGGGGTTCGGACGCCGATCCCCCTGGTGCGCGGGGCGCCCGACGAGTCGTACCCCTGGGCCTGGTCCGTCGTCCGCTGGATCGAGGGAGCACGCGGCCTCGACGTGCCGCGCGGCGACCGCCGCGGATGGGCCGGCCCCCTGGCGACAGCGCTCGCGGCGCTGCACACGCTCGCGCCCGCCGACCACCCGATCAACCCCGTGCGCGGACGCGCGCTCGCCACGCGTGCCCGAGTATTCGCCGAGCGGCTCGAGGCGCTCACCGCAGCGCGCGATGTCGACGCTCGCGAAGCCGGGATCCTTGCGCGTGCATGGGCGGACGGCATCCGCACCGCGGCGTGGAGTCGTGCGCCGGTGTGGATCCACGGCGACCTGCACCCGGGCAACCTCGTCGCCGACGGTCCGCGGCTGACGGGCATCATCGACTTCGGGGACGTGACGGCAGGCGACCCCGCCTACGACCTGGCCGTCGCCTGGCTGGCCTTCGATCCCGACGGACGCGAGCAGTTCGTCTCAGCCACCGGCGAGGGCTACGACCGTTCCACCTGGACCCGCGCGCGGGCGTGGGCGGCGGCGGTCGCGGTGCTCCTGCTCTCGCACAGCGACGACGAGCCCGCCTACGAGGGGCTCGGCCGGTCGGCGCTCGACGAGATCGCCTCGGGCGACTGACCGCCCGGCGGGCGCACCCAGACGTCGACCGACCCCTCGTGCCCGACGAAGCGGATGACGGTCCCCACCGGGAGCGGCGTCTCGAGGTCGAGCGACATCCCGTCGTAGATCGTGAAGTCCAGCACGGGGTCCAGGCCCGCTCCCGAGCAGGTGGCAGTGAGGAACGAGCCATCGTGCGAGAGCAGCAGGCACCGCGATTCGTCGATTCCCAGCGCCGTCCACACCTGGATCGTGTCGTAGCCCTCGTGCGGCACCACGGTCCCAGGATTCACTCCCCAGTAGTCGAGGTTCTCGGTGAATCCCGCACCGCGCTCGCCTCCGCCCGGATCGACTCCGAGCGTCAGATCGGGAGGCGGTCCGTCGCCGCTCGGCCAGGTGAACCCGATCGCCGCGCCGAGCGCGATGCCGGCGACCGCCGCCACGCTCCACAGCGGGATGCGCCGCCACCACGGCCGAAGGGACGCGGCCGGCGGGGCGGCGGCATCCGTCTTCTCCGGAGGTTCGGCGCTCTCACTGACGCTGGCTGTGGGCGCCTCGCGATGACGGGCGACCGTGTCCTGCTCCTTCTCGGCGATCGGCACGGGATGCTGACCCGCGGGGTCGTCGGAAGGCTCGGCAAGCCGCTTCGCAAGCTCCTCGAGTTCGCTCAGTCGCTGCTGGGCGACCGGGTCCAGCGCGATGTCGGCATCGGGTCCGTACGCACGCCGGCGCAGCTCTTCGAGCTCGACCGAGCGCTCGGGCGACATCGACGGCGCGTCCATGGGGCCATTATCGTCCTCCGACGGCCGGAGCGGGCCGGGCCGAGTCCGTTCTGCGGACTCACGCCGACGTGCACAACGTCGGCAACTCGGGCCGTCACGGGGCCGGCACATTCGGATCCCCGTGCCGGAGCAGGATCCTGCCGACGTTGTGCACACAGCAAGTGAGGACAGCGACAGGACGAACGAACACGGCCGGTCAGACGCGGCGATCGGCGCTAGCACGAAAACAGAAAACCCCTGGTCCGCCGGGACTCAGGGGTGCTGCTGGGGTACCTGGACTCGAACCAAGAACAACTGAACCAGAATCAGCCGTGTTGCCAATTACACCATACCCCAAGGCGTTCGACCGGAGTCGTGCCGAGGATCAAGCTTAGCCGACCCCGGCACATGCTCCAAACCGAGCGCGGCGCGTCAGCCGACCCGCTCGACCAGCGCGCCCAGGCGGCGGAGCGTCTCCGGCTTGCCCAGCAGTTCCATCGATTCGAACAGCGGCGGCGACACGCGCCGGCCGCTCAGCGCGACGCGCAGCGGACCGTAGGCCACGCGCGGCTTGAGGCCCAGACCGTCGATCAGCGCGGCCGACAGGGCGTCCTGGACCGAGCTCGTCGTGAACTCCGATTCGGGCACGAGCTCCAGCGCGCCCACGGAGGCGACCAGCACCTCCCCCGCGTTGTCCGGAAGCGACGACAGGGCGTCCTCGTCGTACACGACCTCGTCGCGGAAGAGGAAGCCGAGCAGTCCCGGCGCGTCGCCGAGGAGCTGCATCCGCTCCTGCACCAGCGGTGCGGCCGCGTCGAGCGTCGCGCGCTGCTGGTCGGTCGGCGGCTCGGAGACGAGACCCGCGGCGGCGAGGTACGGCACCAGGCGCGCCGCGAAGTCGTCGGGCGCCAGCATCCGGATGTGGTCGCCGTTGATCGACTCGGCCTTCTTCTGATCGAAGCGGGCGGGGTTGGGGTTCACGTCGACGATGTCGAAGGCCGCGACCAGCTCGTCGAGCGAGAAGACGTCGCGGTCGGGGCCGATCGACCAGCCCAGCAGCGACAGGTAGTTGAGCAGACCCTCGTGGATGAACCCCTTCTCGCGCTGCAGGAAGAGGTCGGCCTTCGGGTCGCGCTTGGAGAGCTTCTTGTTGCCCACCTCGCCGAGCACGAGCGGCATGTGCGCGAAGCGCGGGATGAAGGTCGTCACGCCGGCGTCGACGAGCGCGCCGTACAGCGCGAGCTGACGCGCCGTCGACGGCATGAGGTCCTCGCCGCGGATGACGTGCGTGATGCCCATGAGCGCGTCGTCGACCGGGTTCACGAACGGATACAGCGGCACACCGCCCGCGCGCACGAGCACGAAGTCAGGGAACGAGCCGGCCGGGAAGGTCACCTCGCCGCGGATGAGGTCGACGTACGTGAGGTCCTCGTCGGGGACCCGCAGCCGCCACGCGGGCTCGCGGCCCTCGGCGCGGAAGGCCGCGCGCTGCTCGTCGGTGAGGTCGCGGTCGAAGTTGTCGTAGCCGAGCTGCTTGGCGCGGCCGTTGGCCTCGTTGCGCGCGTCGATCTCCTCCGCGGTGGAGTAGCTCTCGTACACGGCACCCGAGGCGATCAGCCGGTCGAGCACCTCGCTGTAGACGTCGTGCCGCTGCGACTGGCGGTACGGCGCGTGAGGGCCGCCGACCTCGACGCCCTCGTCCCAGTCGATCTCGAGCCAGCGCAGCGCGTCGAGCAGCTGCTGGTAGCTCTCCTCGCTGTCACGCGCGGCGTCGGTGTCCTCGATGCGGAACACGAGCGTGCCGCCGTTGTGACGCGCGTAAGCCCAGTTGAAGAGCACGGTGCGGATGAGTCCGACGTGCGGCAGACCGGTCGGCGAGGGGCAGAACCGCACGCGCACGTCGGCGCCCGTCGCGGTGGTGGTGCGGGGATCGGGTGAAGAAGACATCGCCGTCCAGTCTAGGCGCGGGCGGCCTCCGCACCCGTGGTCGTCCACTCCCCGACCAGCCGCACGAGCGCCTCGAGGGTCGCGCGGACAGCGGGCACCCGGTCCGCAGCGTGCGCGGTCACGACGTGGATCGTCCGCGCCTCGGCCGGCGGGAGCGGCAGCGTCGTCACGCCGGGGAGGCGAGGGAAGGATGCCACGGCCAGGCGAGGCAGCGCCGCGACGCCGATCCCCCGCGCGACGAGTCCCTCGACGGCCACGACGTTGTCGGTCTCGAAGGCGATGCGGGGCGCGAACCCCGCCCGCGCGCACAGTTCGAGCAGGTGGCCGCGGCAGCGGGGGCAGCCCGCGATCCATCGCTCGTCGGCCAGCGCGGCGAGATCGACTGCGCCGTCGGCCACCGCGGCGTGCCCTTCGGGCAGCACGGCCAGCAGATCGTCCGTTCCGATGGCGCGCACCGACAGCCCGCGCGCGCTCAGCCCGTGCGGGTCTTCGCGATCCCCGGGGTAGCTGAAGGTGAGGGCGATGTCGGCGCGATCCTCCCGCACCGCTTCGACGGCCTCCGGGGGCTCGGCTTCGAGATAGGTCAGGCTCACCCCGGTGTGACGCTCCTCGAGGTCGGCGAGCAGCTGGGGGATGATCGTCGGCGATGCCGACGGGAAGCCCACGAGCCGCACTCTCCCGGTGCGCAGTCCCCGGAGCTCGGAGAGCTCGCCGGCCGCGGCATCCAGCGCCGTCGTCACGGCCGGCGCGTGGCGCGCCAGCACCCGCCCGGCCTCGGTCAGGCGCACAGTCCGCCCCACCCGCTCGACGAGGGCGAGCTCGAGGCGCTGCTCGAGGCGCTTGAGCTGCTGGCTGACGGCCGGCTGACTGTAGCCGAGCGCGGCGGCAGCGCCCGTGATCGAGCCCTCGTCGGCGATGGCCTTCACGATGCGCAGCGCCTGGGCGTCGAGGTCGGGGTCGTCCAGAGCGGTCACACGGCACAGCATACGATCGGTCAACGCATAACGCCAATGTATACGTGTCATGAAACACCTCCTATAGACGAATGGTTGTCGAAGGTCGAGGCTGGTGGCATGACCCTCCAGACCCTCCGCTCCCCCGCCCTCGCTGCGGCGCGCGCCGAGTTCGCGGGAGGCCGTGGCTACCTCGCCGCGTGCACGGTCGGGCTCCCGACGCGCGCGACCCGGGCGGCGGTCATCGCCGAGCTGGATGCCGCTGCGAGCGGCCACCCCGACCCGTCGGCGGCCTCCGCAGCCGTGGAGCGCTCCCGGGCCCTCTTCGCCCGGCTCGTCGGCGTCGAATCCCACGATGTCGCCATCGGTTCCCAGGTGTCGGTGGCGGTCGCCCTCGTCGCGGCATCCCTCCCCGTCGGCGCGGAAGTGCTCGTCGCCGACGGCGACTTCTCCTCGGTGGTGCTCCCCTTCGTGCACGCGGGCAGGTCCCTCCGGGTCCGGGCCGTCCCGTTCGCGGAGCTCGCCGCCGAGGTGCGCCCGTCGACCGCGCTCGTCGCGTTCTCGCTGGTGCAGTCGGCGACCGGAGAGGTGGCGGATGCCGCCGCGATCGTCGCCGCCGCGAAGACGCACGGCGCCCGCACGCTCTGCGACGCGACCCAGGCCGTGGGCTGGCTCCCCGTCGACGCATCCCGTTTCGACGCCCTCGTCTGCCACGCGTACAAGTGGCTGTGCGCCCCGCGGGGCGTCTCGTTCCTCACCGTCTCCGAGGACTTCGCGCGCGACATCCCGCCGCTCTTCGCGGGCTGGTACGCCGGCGCCGACCCGTGGTCGTCGTGCTACGGCGGAGAGGTGGAACTGGCCCCCGATGCGACACGGTTCGACGTGTCCCCGGCCTGGCAGGCGTTCATCGGCGCCGCGCCCGCGCTGGCCCTCTTCGCCTCCCTCGACGCCGACCTGCTCCACGACCATGCGACGGGGCTGGCCACGCTGTTCCGCCGGCGCCTCGGCATCGCCCGCCCCGAGCGCGCGAGCGCGATCGTCACCTGGTCCGACCCCGATGGCGCCTCGCTGGCACGGCTGACGGACGCCGGGATCGTGGCATCCGGTCGCGCCGGCCGCGCGCGTGTCGCCTTCCACGTCTTCAACGACGAGGACGACGTCGACCTCGCGGCCCGCGCCCTCGGGCGCTGAATCAGTCGAAGTCGGCCGGCGTCCGGCGCGGGTACGCCCCGCCCGCGAGCTTCACGAGATGGGCGTGCGCGTACTCGCACACCAGGGCGTGCCGGTAGACCATGCGCGGCACGTCGACGTTGGAGTCCATCCACAGGCTCATGCCCGCGTTCTTCCAATGCCGGAAGGTGTCGTCGTCGGTGACCAGCGCGAGGATCTCCAGGAACGAGTCGTCGAAGCGGATCGAGTGCACGGCGCGCCGATACTCCTCGACCGTCAGCGCCATCGAGAACGGGATGTTCATGAAGCACAATGCCGTCTGGATGTCGAGGCGCAGGATGCGCCGGCGGCCCCGCTCCGGATCGAGCGGCGGGATGTCGAGCTGCGCGAAGTCGAGCGTGTCGGGGCGGGTCAGCGGCACGTCGTCGAGCGCGATCAGCAGGTCGTACACATTCACGTCGTGCTCCACCACGGCCTGATCGCCGAGGCCCGCGAGGGTCTCGGGCCGAAGCGTCACGGGCTCCATGTCGATCGCCGTATTGCGGACGATGAAGTTCACCAGGTTCGTCTCGATGACGAAATGGCGGATGAGCAGTTCGACGGCGTCGGGCGACACGAAGCGGCGCAGGAACCACACGCACAGGACGTCCATCGTGTGCAGCGGCATCCACCGGAACGGCAGCACCCGCTTGATGATCGAGACGATCGCGACCACGAGCCGCGAGAAGATGCGCGCGATCGGGTACAGCCACCGCCGCGAGAGGCGCCGCTGGTCGTCGATGATCTGCCTCACCAGGGCGCGATCGAGAGGCACCGAGGGGTCGGCGTACACCGCCTCCCACATGCTCGGGTCCGAACGGACGAACTCGGGCACCTCAGCGGTCCAGTTCTTCGAGTTGCAGCGCATACAGGCGCGCGACGACCTGGGCGCACCGCACCACCTGGTCCGCGGCACCCTCGTCGACGAGGCCCGACGAGAGGATCGCGTCCATGTCGCCGGTGTGGGCCGCGTCGGCCTGCTCGTGGTACCGCATGAAGTGGACCTGGTTGTCGGCGAGCCCGAGCACCTCCTGGAACCGTGCGGCCCAGGCGGCGGCGCGACGCGCGCCGAGCCCCTCGATGATGAACATCGCGCCGAGGAGGCCGACCGGATTCGGCTGGGAGGCGTAGTGGAACATGTAGCCCGACAGCGCCTCGGACCCGATGTTCTTGCGCCCCGCGCGCAGCTCGGCGAGCGAGCCGCCGACGGCGACGTAGTCGCGCTCGAGCATGAGGTAGTCGCGGTGCTCCTCCTCGGCGTGGCGGATCGCCGCGGCGCGCAGCTCGAAGTGGTCGATGTCGAAGCTGCCGGCGGCGCGCGAGATCCACGGGGACCCGTCGACCACCTGCTGGCGCAGGTTGAAGAGGAGCCGCTGGTAGTCCTCGAGGGTCACCGTCCCTTCGCCGAGCCGGCGCAGGATCGGGACGCGCGCGAGCATCTCCTCGAAGTCCGCCCACACCGCGGCGAGGCGATCGGAGAGGGTCGCGCCGTCGGGGATCGAGGGGGCGGCGGGCTCGGTCAGAGTGCCGTCGGTCATAGCGATGCTCCTTGCGTGGAAGGTGGGGCGACCACCGTGAGATGGGCGAAGGCGAACGAGAAGCGCCCCGACTCGGGGACAGCGAGGAGGATCGTCTCACCCGGCGCGAACCGTCCGGTGCGCCACGCCTCCTCCAGCGCGATGAAGATGCTCGCGGCCCCGGTGTTGCCGCGCGTCTCCAGATTCGAGTACCAGCGGTCGGTGTCCAGGGCCGGGATCCGCCGGCGCAGGCCGTCGAAGGCGAGGTCGCGGAAGATGTTCGTGCTGTAGTGGCACAGGACGTGGTCGAGGTGGTGCACGTCGACGAGCCCGATGTCGACGAGCTCCTCGAACTGCGCGAGGCCCGCCTCGGCGAGGTCATCCAGCACGCTCACGTCCTGCCGGAGCAGGTACATGCCCGCGGCCTCGCCGTCGGCCACGGAGACGTCCTGCCACGTGCGTCCCACGACGGGATCGGTCCCGGCCATCCCGGCGCGCATGCAGACGTCGTGCTCGTGGGCGAGAGAGACGTGCCGCACCCAATCCACGCGGAGGGACGGCCGGTCGGGGTGAGGCTGGAACTCCACGACGACCGCTCCGGCGCCGTCCGAAAGCATCCACCGCAGGAAGTGCGAATCCATGCCAGCCCGGATGCCGTCGAAGCGCACCTGGCGCAGGCTGCGGCTGGGAAGCTCCGACCCGACGACCGCGACGCGGGAGTGGTCGCCCAGGCGCACCTTGCTGACGGCGGCATCCAGCGCGGACAGGCTCGACGCGCACACCCCCGAGACCGACAGCAGCTGCATCGGCCCTCCGCCGAGTCGGCCGTGCACCATCGACGCGAACCCGGGCACGAGTGCATCGCCCATCGTGGTCGCCGTCGCCAGCATGCGGATGTCGGATGCCGCGATTCCGCGGTCCTCGAGCGCGGCGCGCAGGGCCTTGACCGCGAGCTCCTCGTTCAGCTCCGTCGGCTCGCCCGCGTCGTCGAGCGCGTAGTGGCGGGTGCGGATCCCGTTGGAGTCGAGGATGCGGCGGCGGATGCGCTCGGTGACGGCGTCGTCGCCTCCCAGCCGCCGGACGATGCCGTCGTTGTCGACCGGTTCACCCGGCAGGTAGCTGCCGAATCCGGTGAGATATGCCGATGCCGTCGTCCCCATGCGCCGACCGTAGGGCATCGCACCTGCTCTGCCGGGAACATTGTCGGAACGGCACAAAACTGCATGCCACCCCGGGCATAGACGAGTCAGGCCGACGGGTCGGCGAGGACGCGGGGGCGGCGGCCGAAGGGCGCCAGCAGGACGGTGGCGATGACGAGGACGCCGACGGCGAGAGCGAGTCCGCCGTAGCCGATCCAGGCGAGGACCAGGCCTGCGAGGATGGCACCGGTCGCGCCCACGAGGCTCATGATGAGGTCGCTCAAGCCCTGACGACGCGTGCGCTGGCGCTCCGACGACGCCTCGGTGAGGAGCGCGGACCCGGCGACCGTCGTCGCGCTCCAGCCGAGCCCCAGCAGCACGAGCGCGAGGGTGACGGTCACCGAAGACTCGGCGCCGAACGATGCCGTGAGCAGGGCGGCGACGAGGAGCGCCTGGCCGACGAGGATCGTGGGGATGCGTCCGACCCGGTCGGCCAGGATGCCGAAGACGGGCGAGAGCGCGTACATGCCGGCGATGTGCAGGCTGATGGTCAAGCCGATGATCGAGAGGGATGCACCGTGGTGGAGCAGGTGGACGGGCGTCATCGCCATCACGGAGACCATCACGCCGTGGGCGGCCGCGACCGCGAAGATCGCGTAGCGAGCGACGATCGGGTCGTCGGGCTTCGCGATCGCCGTCGTGGAGGCGCGCGCCGCGGCGACCACGCGCTGAGCGAGCAGCAGCGGGTCGGGACGCAGCGCCACGAGGTACAGCCCGATGCCGAGCAGCTGCGCGACCACCGTGATCAGGTATGGACCGGTGAGGGGAGGCATCCCGACGGCCTCGCCGAGCACCTCGCCGGGCCCGGTGAGATTCGGCCCGAGCACCGCTCCGATCGTGGTCGCCCACACCACGATCGACAGATCGCGGCCGCGCGTCGCATCGGTCGCCAGATCGGCGGCGGCGAAGCGCGTCTGCAGGTTCGCCGCCTGTCCCGCGCCGACCAGGGCGAACGCCACGAGCAGGAGGGGGAACGACGCGATCGCCACGGCGAGCACCACCACCACAACGCCGACCAGCGCGATCGACATGCCCGTGGCCAGCGAGATGCGCCGGCCGCTGCGCCGCGCGAACGACGCCAGCGGAACCGCCAGAGCGGCCGTGCCCAGCGTCACCGCCGCGGCAGCCAGGCCCGAGAACGCCTCGTCGCCCGAGATCTCCGCGGCGAGCACCGCGCCGAGCGAGAGCGTCGCGCCGAAGGCGAGACCGCCCAGGATCTGCCCGATCGACAGCACCCACACGCTGCGCCGCTGCACACGGGCCACCTCGGCGGGGGCGAGGGACGAGGCATCCGCTTCATCGGTCGACCCCTGGGGCAGGTCGGAGGGCGAGGACGTCATGGCGTGTTCTAGGCGGAGCGTGCGGTGTTGCGCAGCGTGCCGAGGCCGGTGATCTCGACCTCGACGGTGTCGCCGGGGGTGATCTGCCCGACGCCGGCCGGCGTGCCCGTGAGGATCACGTCGCCGGGGAGGAGAGTGAAGGCAGCGGAGGCGAACTCGATGATCTCGGCGAGGGAGAAGATCATGTCGCTGATCGGACCCTGCTGGCGCACCTCGCCGTTGAGCCGTGTCGTGATGACCGCGGGGCCGGTCGCGTCGAACTCGGTCTCGATCGCCGGACCGAGGGGACATGAGGTGTCGAAGCCCTTGGCCCGGGCCCACTGGCCGTCGCTCTTCTGCCAGTCGCGCGCGGTCAGGTCGTTCGCGATCGTGTAGCCGAACACATGGTCCAGAGCGTCGTCGGCCGACACGTTCTTGGCGATGCGGCCGATGACGGCGGCCAGCTCGCCCTCGTAGCTGACGAACTCGGAGTGCTTCGGCAGCACGACGGCGTCGCCCGGACCCACCACCGAGGTGTTGGGCTTGAAGAACAGCATCGGTGCGGCGGGAATGTCGTTGCCGAGCTCGGCGGCGTGGTCGCGGTAATTGCGCCCGACGCACACCACCTTCGATCGCGGGATCACCGGCGCCAGGAGCGCCACATCGGCAAGCGGGACGCGCTCGCCCGTCGTCCCGAAGCCGGAGAACATGGGGTCGCCGTCGAGGACGACGAGCTCGCCGTCGTCGACGATCCCGAACCTGATGGCGTCGTTGTGGCTGAAGCGTGCGATCCTCACCCGACCAGCCTACTCAGCGCCCCCGACGCGGCGATCCGCCGGGAACGCGGATGCCCCGGCCTCCGCGCGAGGGAGGGCCGGGGCATCCGGAATGCGGTGTCAGGCGTCCAGGCGCAGCAGCCAGCCGTGCTTGTCCTCGCGGCGGCCGTACTGGATGTCGGTGAGCTCCTCGCGCAGCGAGAGGGCGAGCTCGCCGGTGGGCTGCTCGTCGACGAAGTCCTTGCCCTTGAGCAGGCCGATCGGCGTGACCACCGCGGCTGTGCCGCACGCGAACACCTCGACGATGTCGCCGGATGCCACGCCCTGGCGCCACTCGTCGAACGAGACGGCGCGGCCCTCGATCTTGTGGCCGCGGTCGCGGGCGAGCTGGAGGATGGAGTCGCGCGTGATCCCCTCGAGGATCGAGTCGGACTGCGGCGTGACGATGGTGCCGTCCTTGTAGACGAACACGACGTTCATGCCGCCGAGCTCCTCGACGTTGCGGTCCTGGTCGAGGAAGACGACCTGGTCGCACTCGTTCTCGTAGGCCTCGGACTGCGGGAGCAGGCTCGCGGCGTAGTTGCCGCCGGTCTTGGCCGCACCGGTGCCGCCCTTGCCGGCGCGGGCGTAGTCCTCGCTGAGCCAGATCGACACCGGCTGCACGCCGCCCTTGAAGTAGGCGCCGGCGGGCGAGGCGATGACGTAGTAGCCGACCTTGTGCGCCGGCCGCACACCCAGGAACGCCTCCTTGGCGAACATGAACGGGCGAAGGTAGAGGCTCTGGTCGGCGCCCGACGGCACCCACGCGCCGTCGACGGCGATGAGCTCGCGCAGCGACTGGATGAAGTACGGCACCGGCAGCTCGGGAAGCGCCAGGCGCCGCGCGGAGCGCTGCAGGCGACGGCCGTTCTGGTCGGGGCGGAAGGTGTGGACCGACCCGTCGGCGTGGCGATAGGCCTTGATGCCCTCGAAGATCTCCTGGCCGTAGTGCAGCACCGCGGCGGCGGGGTCGAGGGTCAGCGGCCCGTACGGCTGGACGCGGGGGCGGTGCCACCCGCCGCCGACGGACCAGCAGATGTCGACCATGTGGTCGGTGAAGCTGGTGCCGAAGCCGGGGTTCGCGAGGATCTCGGCGCGCTGCTCGGCGGACTTCGCCTGCAGGTTGCGGCTGACGGCGAACTCGAGCGGGGCGAGTCCGGTGTCGGGATCGGTGTCGATGAGCGTCATGACGGGCCTGTGCTTTCGTGAGGAGCGTGAGCTCCCGGTGTGGCGGCGCTTGCCGGTTCCAGGTTACGCCTGAAGCCTGTCGGCGATGGCGTCGCCGATCTGCGCCGTGGAGCGGGATGCCGCACCCCGGTCCGCGATGTCCGCCTCGACCGCGCGGGTGACGGCGAGGGACTCGTCCCGCAGCCCGAGGTGGTCGAGCAGCAGGGCGGTGGAGAGGATCGCGGCCGTGGGGTCGGCCTTCTGCTGGCCCGCGATGTCGGGCGCCGATCCGTGCACGGGCTCGAACATCGAGGGGAACGCGCCGCCGGGGTTGATGTTGCCCGATGCGGCGAGGCCGATGCCACCGGTGACGGCGCCGGCCAGGTCGGTCAGGATGTCGCCGAAGAGGTTGTCGGTGACGATCACGTCGAATCGGCCCGGGTTCGTGACCAGGAAGATCGTTGCCGCGTCGACGTGCAGGTAGTCTACGGCCACGTCGGGGTGCTCTGCGGCCACCTCGTCGACGATGCGCTTCCAGATGCCGCCGGCGTGCACGAGCACGTTGGTCTTGTGGACCAGCGTGACCTTTCTGCCGCGGCGCTCGGCGAGGTCGAAGGCGTAGCGCACGACCCGCTCCACTCCGAAGGCGGTGTTGACGGAGGTCTCGTTGGCGACCTCGTGCGGCGTGCCGCGGCGGATGGATCCGCCGTTTCCGACGTACGGCCCCTCGGTGCCCTCGCGCACGACGACGAAGTCGATGTCGCCGGGCTCGGCGAGCGGGCCCGGCACACCCGGGTACAGCTTCGAGGGACGCAGGTTCACGTAGTGGTCGAGCTCGAACCGCAGCTTCAGCAGCAGGCCGCGCTCGATGTTCGCGTCCTTGAGCCGGGGATCGCCCGGCGCTCCCCCGACCGCCCCGAGCAGGATCGCGTCGTTCCCGGCGATCGCTTCGAGGTCGGCATCCGTCAGCGTGTCGCCCGTCTCGAGGAACCGCGCGGCTCCGAGCGAGAAGCGGGTCTTCTCGAAGCGGATGCCGCTCCCGGCGACGGCGGCATCGAGCACCTTCTCGGCTTCGGCGATCACCTCGGGACCGATGCCGTCACCGGGGATGACGGCAAGCTTCACGACACGCGACATGGTGCTCCTACGACTTCTGGCGGGACCCTCCCAGGGTAGTGGCCGCGATGACCCCCGCGACGACGACGAGGGCCGCGCCGATGAGCGCGGTGACGGTGACGCCGGCGTCGAACGCCGTGGCCGCCGCCTCGAAGAGCGCCTCCCCTGTCGCTCCGCCGAGCTGGTCTGCGGCGTGAACGGCACCGGCGAGCGTCTCCGACGCGGCCTGCGCCGCGGCATCCGGAACCCCCTCCGGCACCACGAGGTTCGTGCGGTAGAGGGCGGTGAGGATGCCGCCGAGCACCGTGGTGCCCAGCACTGCGCCCAGCTCGTACGCGGTCTCGGACACCGCGCTGGCGGCCCCCGCCTTCGCGGGCGGAGCGCTGGCGAGGACCAGTTCGTTCGAGACCGTCTCGGCGGCACCGATGCCGATGCCGAGCGAGACGAACGCCACGACGAGCGCGCCGATGCTCTCGGGCCCGGTCGCGAACGCGACGGTGACGTAGCCGGCGAACGAGAACACGAGGGCGACCGGCACGACGATGCGAGCAGGCCACCTCTTCGCGATCGGCACGACCGCGAGGCCCGCGGTGATCATCATCGCGAGGCCGGGGACGAGGGCGAGACCCGCCTGCATCGGCGAGAGGCCGACGATGAGCTGGAGGTGCTGCGCGACGAAGAAGAGGAAGCCGACGAGCGCGATGACGCTCAGCAGGTTGACCATCAGCGCCCCGCTGAAGGTCCCCAGTCCGAACAGGCGCATGTCGAGCATCGGGGCCTTCGCGCGCAGCTGGCGGCGGACGAACAGCACGCCGAACCAGACGCCGGCGACGATCGGCAGCCAGGCGGCGACGGTGAATCCGTGGACGGCGAGCTCTTTGATGCCGTAGACGATCGGGATCATCGTCAGCATCGACAGCGCGATGCTGAGCGGGTCGATGCGGCCGGGGCGGGGGTCGCGGCTCTCGGGCACCAGGATCGGCGCCAGCACGAGCAGCGGGATGAGCACCGGGACCGAGAGGAGGAACACCGAGCCCCACGCGAAGTGCTCGAGCAGCAGCCCGCCGACGATCGGGCCGAGGGCCGCACCGGCGGAGAACATCGCCGCCCACACCGCGATCGCCAGGCGGCGCTGGTCGCGGTCGGTGAAGATGCTGCGCAGCAGCGACAGGGTGGACGGCATCAGCATGGCGCCGAACACGCCCATGGCGGCGCGCGCGACGATGAGCCAGGCGGCGCTGGGCGCGAACGCCGCGAGCACCGACACCGCCGCGAATCCCGTGGCGCCGATGAGTAGCATCCGCCGCCGCCCGAACCGATCGCCGAGCGTGCCCATGGTGACGAGCAGGCCTGCGAGGACGAGCGGGTAGGCGTCGATGATCCACAGCTGCTGGGCGCTGGTCGGTCCGAGCTCGAGCGCGATCGAGGGCAGCGCGAAGCTCAGCACCGTGTTGTCGACCGATACGAGCAGCACCGGCAGCATGAGCACGATCAAAGCCGCCCAGCCGCGCCAGCCGACCCGCTGTCCGCGGGCGTCGGCGAGCGAGAGTTCTTGAGTGAGAGTCATCATTTCTATACCGTCCAGCCGGTATAGTATCAGGATGCCGCGACCCGCGTCGATAGCATCGAGCACATGAGCCGCCCTCCCCTGGCCCGCGAGAAGGTGCTCGACGCGTTCGAGCAGATCCTCATCGACGACGGCGAGCGGGCGGCCACCATGGATGCCACCGCGCGCGCGGCCGGAGTGTCCAAGGGCGGACTGCTCTACCACTTCGGCTCGAAGGATGCGCTCGAGGCCGGCTTGATCGCTCGGCTCATCGCGCTCGTCGAGGCAGACGTCGTCGCGATGAAGGCGGCTCCCGCGGGACCCATCGCCTACTTCCTGCACACCTCGGTCAACTCCAACGACCCGATCGACCGGGCGATCCTGGCCACATCACGGCTTGCGCAGGGCGGCAACACCGCTGCCGGCGAGGCCTTGCGCAGCATCCGCGATCAATGGGCGGACGCTCTGCGCCCCCACACCAAGGATGAACCGGCCCTCGACCTCGTGATGCTCGTCAGCGACGGGCTCTACTTCAACAACGCGCTGTCCGGCGGCTCGATCCCCGGCCCCGTCCCGCGCGACGCCGCGCTGGACGCGCTCATCGCCCTGGTGGAGCGCGCCACCCGCCCTTGACCCGCCGACACGGCCGCGAGTTGCCGGTTCGGGTCGTCTCGAGACCGGTGACCGAGCCCGAACTGGCAACTGGCGTGGGGAGGACCGGGGTCAGGACTCGGTGATCTCGATCTGGCGGAAGAGATCGGCCTGGATGTCGGACCGCACCTCGTCGAGCAGCTCGTCGGGCACCGGCGAATCCACCGTCAGCACCGAGAGCGCCTGACCGCCCGCCTCGCGGCGCGCGATCTGCATCCCGGCGATGTTGATGCCCGCCTCGCCGAACTTCTGGCCGTAGACCGCGACGATGCCGGGGCGGTCGGTGTAGACCATCACGACGTGGTGCTTCTCGATCGGCAGCTCGATCGCGTAGTCGTTGATGCCGACGAGCTTCTCGATCTGCTTCGTGCCGGTGAGGGTGCCCGAGACCGACAGCTGCGAGCCGTCGGAGAGAGCGCCGCGGAGGGTGATGATGTTGCGGTACTCCGGGCTGTCGTCGTCGACCAGCAGCCGCACATCGACGCCGCGCTGGTCGGCGAGCAGCGGCGCGTTCACGTACGACACCGTCTCGCTCACGATGTTCGTGAAGACGCCCTTGAGCGCGGCGAGCTTCAGCACGCTCACGTCGTACGAGTTCAGTTCGCCGTGCACCTCGACGTCGAGGCTCGTGAGCGGCGAGTGCGCGAGCGCGGCGAAGATCTGGCCGAGCTTCTCGACGAGCGGGATGCCGGGACGCACGTACGGGTCGATGACGCCGCCCGCGACGTTCACCGCATCGGGGACGAGCTCGCCGCCCAGCGCGAGGCGCACGGAGCGAGCCACTGACACGCCCGCCTTCTCCTGCGCCTCTTCGGTCGAGGCACCGAGGTGCGGCGTCACGACGACGTTCGGCAGGTCGAGCAGGGCGCGCGCCGTGCCGCCCTCGGCGGGGGGCTCGCTCGTGAACACGTCGAGTCCCGCGCCGGCGATCTCGCCGGAGGTCAGGGCGGCGTGGAGCGCCTCTTCGTCGATGAGCCCGCCGCGGGCCACGTTCACGACGAAGGCGGTGGGCTTCATGATCCGGAACTGCTCGGCACCGATCATCCCGGTGGTCTCGGGGGTCTTGGGCATGTGGATCGTGACGAAGTCGCTCTGCTCGAGCAGCTCGTCCAGGCTCAGCAGCTGCACGCCGAGCTGCTGGGCGCGGGCGCTCGTGACGTACGGGTCGTAGGCGACGACGCGCATGTCGAAGGCCTGCAGGCGCGCGGCGATGAGCGCGCCGATGCGGCCCAGGCCGATGATGCCGACCGTCTTCTCGAACAGCTCCGTGCCGGTGTAGGCGCTGCGCTTCCACTGCCCCTGCGCGAGCGATGCGTGCGCGGCGGGCAGGCGGCGGGCGAGGCTCAGGATGTGGCCGACCGTCAGCTCGGCGGCCGAGATGATGTTCGACGTCGGCGCGTTGACGACCATCACGCCGGCCGTCGTCGCGGTCTTGATGTCGACGTTGTCGAGCCCGACGCCGGCGCGCGCGACGACCTTGAGCACGGGGGCCGCCTGGATGGCTTCGGCGTCGATCTTCGTCGCCGAGCGGATGAGGACGGCGTGCGCATCGGCGAGCGCCGACAGCAGCGCGGGCCGATCCGTGCCGTCGACGCTGCGCACATCGAAGTCGGGACCGAGCGCGTCGATCGTGGCGGGAGAGAGTTCTTCGGCGATCAGCACGACAGGCTTCGTCACGGGATAGATCCTTCGGGGGCGGTGCGCGAAGGCGCGGTGCAGAGCGGATGCCGCGCCGCACGCCATGGGGGGCGAGGCCGGTGCCAGCCTACCGTGGGCCGGCAGGCCCTCCCGACCGTATGACGCAGATGTCAGCCGAGCAGCGAGGCGCCGTACACGGCGGCATACGCGATGACGTTGAGCCAGAAGACCGACACGGCGCACAGTCCCGTGAACAGCACGAGGGCGAACTGCCACCACGCGCGCCGCCACCCGATCGCGAAGGCGACGCCGAACGCGACCAGCGGGAAGATCACGGCGAGCAGCAGCACGAACCAGCCGTAGGCGTTCAGGCCGAGCGGCCCCGTCGCCTGAGCGATGAGGAAGGACACGGCGTTCCACAGTGCATAGGCGTAGAAGAGCCCGAAGAGCACCGAGATGACCACGACGACCCAGGTGGGCTTGGCTCGGCGTCCGGCAGAGGCGGATGCCGCGGCATCCGTGATCGCGTCACTCATTGCCCGATCGCCCCCACCATGATGAAGGGCCACGGGATGAGCACGAGCACTCCCCCGATGAGCCACAGGAACCGCACCCACTTCTTCGAGGCTGCCGTCAGGACCATCACCGACCCGAACCAGACGATCGGGGCGACGACGGCGAGCCAGAGGCTGACCTGGTACGCGAGCGGGGCGACCAGGAACTCCGCCGTGCCCTGCAGCCGCAGGCCGCCGATGAGCCAGCCGACCGCGAAGAGCACGGAGGACCCGCCGATCACCCCGACGGCGATCAGCTCGGTGTTGCCCATGGGCTCGCGGCTGACAGGGGGCGCGGCGTCGGGTTCCGTTGCGCTGCGCGCGCCCGCCCCGGAGTCGTCGGGTGCAGCCAGAGCCTCGCTCCCCCGGCCGACCGCGGTGTAGCCGGCGGGCAGAACCGCCGTCTCGGAAGGCGCTGTTGGATCGACGACGTCGGGATGAGGGTCGGAGTCGGCCCCGATATCGAGAGTCGGGTCGTCGTCGCCGTCCCAGGTCAGGGCTTCGTCGTCGCGTCCGGCCGGCATGGGTCCAGCGTAGCGGGGCGCCGAGCCCGGGCGCCGAGCCCAGACGCCGAGCGCGCGACGGCGGGACGAGGGAGTCGGCCCTCGCGTGGCTCCGGCACGAAATCCGAGGCTCCCGTACCTGCGGACGGGAGCCCCGGATGTCGATCCGCGGCCTTCGAGGTCGACCCGGAAGGTCGGCGACCACAGATGGGATCGGCGCTTACTCATGCGTCTCCAGCGCCTGCTCGAGACGGTCGGCGACCACGGGCACTTTGGTGGCGGCTTCGCGCTCGATCGCCTGCTCGAGGCGGTCGGCCACGATCGGCACCTGCGTGCCTTCGAGCTCCAGGGCCTGCTCGAGACGGTCGGCGACCACCGGCACCTGCGTTGCCGCGCGGTGCTGCTCGGCAGCCTGCTCGAGACGGTCGGCGACGACCGGGACCTGAGTGATGGCGCTCTTCGGCTCGGCCTGCTGAGCGCGCTGCTGCCAGTACTCCGCGAGACCCTCGTAGCGGGTCTGCGAAGCGTCAGTCGCGCGGCTCGTGTCGTTGAACCGGGCATAGTGCTCCGCCAGACCTTCGTACCGGGCCTGCGACGCGGCGTTCGAGCGCGAGAGCTGCTGCGCCTGGTTCTCGGTGCGGTCGACGACGCCGGTCTGGCATCCCGCCAGTCCGAGGGCGACGACAGCGAGGATCGAAGCGGTGAGCACGGCCTTCCGGCCGCGGTCACCGCGCGTGACAGTGTTCATTTGGGGGCTCCTTTGCATCCCGCCGGACGGGCTTCCGGCTTGTGATGTCTAGGAGCGGGGCGGTCAGGGAAGTGATACCGGCGCCACATGAGAAACGCGGTCCGCCCTGATCGCAGCGTCAGGTGCTCCGAGGGTCCGGGCATCACCCGCGTTGGACGCAGACCACGTGCCAGCCCCCCGCCGGGTGCTCGACCAGACGGTACGACAGGCATCCGGCCGTGAATCCCCGCGACGCGTCGCGCTCCCGCTCCAGCTGCTCCGCGATGCGATCCGCCGGCTGACCGGCGTAGCGCTCCGAGAGCAGCGCCAGACGGTAGGCGAGCACCCGCTCGATCTGGTCGGCCGTCGCATGCGGGCCGAGACCCGCCGGGCGGATATCCACGGGCACCGCTCCGGCCGAACTCGTCGGTGCGGGCGCGGGCTCCTCGCGCAAAGTGCTCTGGCATCCGGCGGCGGAGAGCGTCAGGACTCCCACGACGACGGCGACGGTGAGGTTGCGGACCCGGCGAGGTGCACGGGTTCGGGTTTCGATGTTCATGGTGCTCACTCCTCCGTTGTTCGACCCGATCGGCGACCGGATCGAGAACACCGTCCCTCGCGCGCATACCCGTCGGCTCATCACCTGATATCCGGCGGATATCCGTCGCGCTCGGAGAGCATTGACGCCGCCGGGCGATGCGCCCACACTTCCCACATGGTCGTCAGAGTGCTCGGCCCACTCGAAACCGGGAGCGGACCACTCAGCCCGCGGGAGCGAGCCATCCTGTCCGCGCTCATCGTCCGCCTCGGCGTGGCGATGAGCCCGTCGCAACTGGCCGACGCGTGTTGGTCCGAGAACACGCCGAGCACGTGGGAGCAGCAGATCCGCAACTCGATCGCGCGCATCCGCGGCCGGCTAGGCACGTCGAGCGTCGTCACCGTCGGCTCGACGTATCGGCTCGGGCTCGACGCAGACCAGATCGACGCCGGCCAGTTCGAACGACTGGTATCGACCGCGCGCGGACACATGCTCCGTGAGGACGCCGATCGCGCCGTGGACGCATACCAGCGCGCGCTCAGCCTCTGGCGCGGCGCACCGCTGCCCGATGTGGCGGGATGGGAGCCCGGAGCCGTCGAGGCGATGCGCCTGAACGAGATCAGGGCGAGCGCCGAGGAGGAGCTCCTCGACGCTCGCCTGGCTGCCGGTGAGGGCCGCGCCGTCATCGCCGACGCCGAGCGGCTGCTGCGAGAGGACCCGCTGCGCGAGAGCCGCTGGGCCATCCTGGCGCTCGCGAACTATCGGGCGGATCGGCAGGCGGACGCGCTGGCGCTCCTCCGCGCTGCCCGTGAGCGCCTCGCCGAGGAGCTGGGTGTCGAGCCGGGTCCGCGCCTGGCCGGTCTGGAGGTCGCGATCCTGCGCCGCGACCCCGCACTGGATGCCCGGTCGCCTGCGACGCGTGCCGACACGGCATGCCCGTACCCGGGTCTGCGCGCGTTCGGCCCCGAGGATGCCGAGCTGTACTTCGGTCGGGAAGGCGACGTCGACGTGGTGCTGGATCGCCTCGCTCCGCGCACAGTCACCGCGATCGCCGGAGCGTCCGGCACCGGCAAGTCGTCATTGCTCCTTGCGGGGGTCATCCCGCGGCTGCGCACCCGGGGGACGAACGTCGAGATCGTCCGTCCCGGTTCGGACGGAGCTCCCGGACTGCAGCGGGCCGCCTCGCGCGCCGCAGTCGTCGCGATCGACCAGGGCGAGGAGCTGCTTGCGGCTGCACCCGAGGACATCGCGCGGTTCGCCGACGCGATGCGCGCGTTCCTCGACGACGGCGGAAGCATCCTTCTCACCGTCCGCTCCGATGCTCTCGATCGCGTTCGCGCCCTCCCCGCCGTCGGCGACGCGATCGGGCTCGGCGTCTACCTCCTGGGACCGCTGAGCGACACCGCGTTCCGCGCGGCCATCGAAGAGCCCGCGCGCAAGGCGGGGCTTCGCCTGGAACCGGGCCTGGTCGAACTCGCGACACGGGACGGCGGCGATCGGTCGTCCACACTCCCCCACTTGTCGCACGCGATGCAGGCGACCTGGACTCGCCGCGAGGGGACCACGCTCACGGTCGACGGCTATCGCGAATCGGGCGGGATCGCGGGTGCGATCGCGCAGTCGGCGGAGGAAGCCTTCCGCGGTCTGAGCCCGGAGGACCAGCTGGTCTGCCGCTCGCTGCTCCTGCGGCTTGTGACGCGGGGGGTGGATGGCGCATCGACCCGCCGTCGCGAGCCTCTCGCGACGCTCCTCTCGGACC
>NZ_JAYRDE010000036.1:0-24939 GCF_041909575.1 Microbacterium sp.
ACCGGGCGCCCGGCGGGGGATGCGACGAGCAGCGTGGGCACGGCGCTGGCGTTGACCCCGCCCGGCGCCGCGAGCGCGTCCCCCTCCGCGAGGGCGCGCGCCACGTCCTGCACGGTCGCGGTGGAATCGGCGGTCACGAGCACGTCGACCGTCGAGCCGACGCCCCGTCGCAGCCCCAGCTTCAGCTTCACGAATCAGCACCTCTCGCAACGAGCTCGAATCTTCTGCCGCCGACCTGCACGGTCCAGCCGACGGGCACGCGCAGGCACTCCCCCGCGGGCACATCCACGACGTCGCCGCCCGGCGAGAGCAGCTGCGTGCCGTTGCGGGAGCCGCGATCGCTCACCCAGACGCCCTCGGCATCCTGCCCGAAGGCCGCGTGGGTCTTCGACATGAGCCGCTGGGGATCCTCGAGGCGCACGAGCGCATCGGGCGACTCGCCCACCGCGGGCTCGGGGTCGCGCCCGATGAGCCCGAGCACCGGCACCCGGACGACGGAGCCGTCGTCGAAGCGCACCATCGCCTGAGCGCGGCGGAGTCCGCCGGCGGGCACGGCCACGGCCGACTGCACCACCTCCGCGGGCGGCGGTGCGACGGAGAGGTCGGAGGCGGCCGGACCCGTCATGGCGACCGGCACGAAGGCGGCCGAGACGGCGCCGAATCCGCGCTCGTCGGGAGCGAACGGCGACACCCCGGGCGCGGCGGTGGCAGGCGGTGGCGGCGCGCCTTCCGCGCCGGGGACGCCGTCGATGACGTCCTGCTCGCCGGGCGCGAGTGCCAGCTCCCACTGCGCGCCGGTGCCGCCGGGGCCGACCACGCCGGCCCGCGAGCGCGCGTCCGGGATGCGCAGCAGCGCGGACTCGGGTGCGCCGCTCGCCATGGACGGCAGATCCTCGGTGTCGTCGGCGCGGTCGCGCAGGGCGCGGCGGGCGTGGCGCAGCGCCTTCGCGTCGAACGGGTCGAGGCCGGCCCGCGCGTCGATCAGCCAGCATCCGCCGATGCGGTCCAGGATGCTGCGCCCCCGCCGCTGCGGATCCCACAGACCCGACGCGAAGAGGAGCGCCGGACCAACCACGAGGAGGACGAAAGTGCTCGCCCAGAGGACCAGGGCCCGCAGGACGACCCGCCAGAAGCCGGGGCGACCGAGATCCGAGGCGGAGACGGAGCGAAGGCGCAGCGCGGCCTGCCCGGCGGTCACGCCGCGCAGCCCGTGGGTGATCAGCTGCACGAGCCCGAACAGCGCGGAGAGGGCGGTGCCGGCGAGGACGAGGATCACCGGCAGGACGGTCCGGTCGCCCGTCACGATCATCAGGGCGCCCATCACCGCGGGAGCAGCCAGGAGCAGCCAGATCGCGAGGTCGATCGCGAACGCCAGCGAGCGGTACCCGGCACCGGCGGGCACGATGCCGAGCCGGACTGCGACGGCGGGGTCGGCGTCGTGCGACTGGTCGTCGGCCGCGGCGCGGACGGGGGTGGCGGAGTCGGTCATCGTCATCCTCAGGTCACCGGGGGGACGTCAGGTCAGCAGGAGCAGGAGTGCGGTGGTCGCGGCGATCGCCCCCGCGGCCGCGCACACCACCACGATCAGCACGCGCCGGCGTGCCCGCGCACGCGCCGCACGCTCCACACTCTCATGATCGGGCACCGGAGCCGGTGCGCCGGGCGCCGGCGGCCGCGGCGGTGCCGTCTCGCGCACGGCGGTGACGGGCGGCACGCCGCGGGGCTTCGCCGGCGCGCGCAGGATCGCGGCATCCGGCACGTGCGCATCGCGCGTACGCGCGCCGTGCTCCGATGCGGGGGCCGACGCCTGTCGCGACGCGGGTGCCCGCGGCCGCAGCACGGTGTCCTCCTCCGGAACGGTGTCGACCCCGGCCGGCGGCGTGCGCCGTGAGACCACCGTGTCCTCGTCGGCCTCGGCGGGCGGCTGCCGCCGGGCCGAGATCGCCGTCGCTTCGTCAGGGAGATCTTCCGGCGGACGCTTGCGGGCCGAGATCGCCGTCGCTTCGTCGAGGAGATCTTCCGCCGGACGCTTGCGCGTCGAGATCGCCGTCGCTTCGTCAGGGAGCTCATCGGCCGGACGCTTGCGCGCCGAAATCGCCGTCGCTTCATCGAGGAGATCTTCCGCCGGACGCTTGCGCGCCGAGATCGCCGTCGCTTCGTCAGAGAGCTCATCGGCCGGACGCTTGCGCGCCGAGATCACGGTGTCCTCATCGAGGAGGTCGTCGCCCGGCTCGTCGCCGACGGGACCGGTCGTCCCCTGGGGGGCGTCGGCAGGCGTCATCGGCTCGCATCGTCCGGCGCGAGCCGGAGTTCGGCGTCCCCGAGCAGCAGGCGGGCGTCCGCGCGGTGCGACGCGCCCGGGGCGATGTCGCGCTCTGCCCCGTCGGAGGCGATGAGCACGGTGCCGTTGGTCGAGTGCAGGTCGGTGACCGACCATTCCTCGCCGTCCCGCTCGAGCCGCAGATGGGTCTTGGACACGGTCCCGTCATGCACCTCGACGAGCTGCGCGCCGGGGTACGCGGTGCTGGCGGACGGCCGTCGCCCGACGAGGACGACGTCGGCCACGAGGGCGACGGTCGAGCCGGTCGGGAGGACCAGCGACCAGTGCGACTTGCGACGGTGGGCGACGACCGTGTGATCGACGTCCTCGTCGGGAACCTCCGGCCGCACGTGCTGAGCGGACACCGACGTACGGGCGGAACGCGGGATGCCGGCATCCGGTGCACCGGCGACCGCGGACACCTCACCCGATGCCTCCGGGAACGCGTCGGCCTCGGGGAACGGCGATCGCGCCGGTGCCCAGGGCTCGCCGCCCGTCGAGCGCCGGGCCGGAGCGCGCGTCACGGCCGGGGAGGAATCGGAGTCTCCGGGCTCGGGATCGCGCGCGACGGCCGAGATCGGCGACGGGGCTCCGGAGACGGCCGCCGTCACCTCGCTGGTCAGCTCGACGACCGCGCCGAGATCGAATCCGCCCCATCCCTGGTTGGCGCGAGCGCCGGACGCAGGGGAGGGTGCCGCCGGCTCCGCGAGGACATCGTCTGCGGGCGGCGGGACAAGCGGCGTCGCCGACGGCTGCGGCGCGGGCGGAGGCGGAGTGAACGGCTGCGGAGCGGACGACGGCAGCAGGGGGACGAAGGAGATCGGCTCTTCCGGGGCGTGGTCGACCGGCTGGGCGGACGCGCCAACGGGAGGAAGCGGCGGTGCGGGCCGGACCGGTTCCGCGGCCGGCCCGGTGGGCGCCGGCGCCCAGCGGTCCGGTCCGAGGCCGGCCGGAGCCGTTGTCGGAAGCGGCGGCGGACCCGCGTCGGCGGGCGAGGTGAACGCGGTGAGGTCGGCGGTCTCCGTGGAGCGCCGCACCCCGGCCGGCTGCTCGGCTCCGAGCCAGCGCGCCGAGCCGAATCCGAGGACCGTCGCCCACACCGGGAAGAGCAGCGCCGCGAGGACCGTCATGCCTGTGCCCAGGCCGAACGAGAGGTTGATCCGGTAGCACGCGATGACCACGGCGATCCACAGCGCGAGCGCTCCGACGAAGGGGACGAGCGCCACGAGCACCAGCCAGCCCGAGAGTCCGCCGAGCTGGAGGAGCACGACGGTGTTGTACACCGGGACCCAGGCCTTCCAGCCCTCCTCGCCCGACTTGCGGAAGACCGCCGAGAGCGCGATCGCGATCCAGACGTAGAAGGCCAGGACGGCGACGAGGCTGAAGAGGATGGGGACGACCGCCGCGGCGGGGTCGACGGGCGTGACGGCAGCGAGGGCATTCATGGCATCTGACGCGCGGGCTGCGGGGCCCGGCGCCTCCCCCTTTCGGCGAAACGCGGTCCGGAGCCCGGTGCGGGCGCCAGATGTCGGACGAACGATCTCAACGATACGGCGGCGACGAGCCTTCGCCAGGAACCGCGCTCGCGAGCGAGGGCGCGTCGCTGCTCATCGACCGACCGCCAGTACGCCTCGGCCTCGGCATCCGTCTCGTCTCCGGTCGAGAATACGGCGCGATCGGCGCCGGCGGCGAGCTCGGCCCCCGACGCGCCGCCGAACGCTGCGGCCAGCTCGTGCCGGGTGTGCGCGCGCGGCGCGTCGCGTCCGGCATCCACGGCCGCGTCGACGAACTCGTCCCACCCACCGGCGATGCGAGCCGCCGGCGATCCCGTGCGGCGGCGGGTGCGGCGACGGGAGGCCTTCGCGCCGATCACGATCAGGAACGGCCCGAGCACCAGGCCCAGGATCAGCAGCACGACGGCGGTCGCGCGCAGGACCGGCCACAGCCACGCCAGATCGATCCCCGCATCGTCCGCGGCGGGGTCGCTCGATCCCGTGTCCTCCTGCACCGGGTCGGGCGGCAGCACCTCTTCGACCGACCGGGGGCGCACGTCGGTGACCACCTCGGGGTCCCGCTGCTCCGTCATCTCGAGGCTCGGCGACTTCTCGTACTGGGGCGTGACGTCCACGGGGATCCACGCGCCCTGCGCCGTCTGGACCTCCGTCCACGCCGACAGATCCTGGGCGCGGCAGGAGCCCTCCTCGCATACCGCGAGTCCCGGAGCAGCCTCGCCGAGCCGGGCACCGAGCACCACGCGCGAAGGGAAGCCGAGCTCCCGAGCGATGAGGGCCACGGCGACCGCGAACTGCTCGTCGTCGCCCACCGCCGCCACGTAGTTGCCGGATGCCTCGGCACGGGGATCCGTCTCACGCTCGAGCAGCCGCGAGAACATCGCGTCGATGCGGGCGAGCGAGTGCCCCGACGCGCTGGGCTTGAACTCGTATCCGCGCAGTGACTGCATCCACACGGCAGGCTCCTCGCCGACGGCGAGACCGTGGCTGAGGTAGCCGCGCTCGCGCAGCAGCGCGACAAGGCCGGCGAGCGCCGCCCCATCTGTCCCCGAGGCGTGCTCGTCGACCCACGCCCGCAGGCTGTCGGGCGCGGGGACACCGGCGGAAACGCCTCCGGGGGCGACGGCCTCGGCCAGCTCGGGCGCGACCGGCTCGACGCCGCTGAGCGTGAACGCATCCCCGGCCGTGAGGCCGCCTCCCGCCGTCTGCACGCCCGCCGCGGCGGCTTCGTTGTAGTAGAACCGATCCGCGAGGGTGGCCGCCCGGATTCCGGCGAACTCGACCGAGGAGAGCCGGCCGGCCGTCGGCATCCAGATCCCGTCGAGTCCGTCGATCGTCACGCGCGCCTGGACGGGCTCCCCCGCACCGGCGTCGAGGCTCGACGGCACACGCACGAAGCGACCCGCCTCGACGGCGCCCGCGCCGCCGGCGCGGAAGACCTCGCCGTCGTAGGCGTCGAGCGTCGCGATCCGCACCCGCTCCGGGAGCGAGGAAGCCGCGGCCACCGTGAACAGGACGTCGTCGGCGCGGTCGTCGGCGAAGAGCGCGCGGTACTGCGCCAGCGGGCTCACCTCGGCGGACAGGTCGATCTCGGGGCCGATCGCGCTGCGCAGCACGTCGCGCTCCGCGCCGCGGGCGGCGAACGGCACGATGCCGACGGCGACGACCAGCGCACCGGCGACCATCGCCGACCCGAGCGCGGTGCGGCGGCGATCCGCGCGGGACGGACGGCGCGACACCCGCACGCCGCTCGACGCGGACGCGCGCTGCAGGGCGCGCACGCGCTCGTCGTGGGTGCGCCAGGCCAGCCACAGCAGGCAGGAGAGAAGCGTGGCGGCGCCCAGCGCGGTCTCGAGCGGGGCGAACAGCGTGACAGGGCCGACGATGACAGGCGCACTCACGGTCGTGCGACCGAAGAACAGGCCGAACGAGACCATCCCGATCGCCAGCGGCACGGCGGCGTACGCCCAGCGGTCGGCGCGCCACGCCAGCAGGAGAAGGACGCACGTGCCCACCAGAAAGACCACGAAGGCCGGCACGAGCAGGTTGCGATAGGACCCGACAGGCAGCTCGACGGTCACCAGGTCCTTCCAGGCGAGCACGACCCCCGTGGTGAGCTCGCCCAGTCCGCGGACGAGCTCGACGGGTCCGCCGAGCCTCGAGGGCACGGCCAGCGGAACCCCGAGGATCAGGAATGCCGCGGCGAGGGTCCCGGTGACGAGCCAGCCCGACCAGCGGAACCGGTGGGCGGCGACCGCGATCGCACCCGCGACGAGCGCGCTCGTTCCCGCGAGCAGCCCGAGGTGCCAGGAACGATAGATCGGCCACGCCGCGACGGCCGCGATCACCACGATCACGACGGCGAACACGGCGCCCGCGATCACCTGCGGCTCGACCCGGGGCGGGCTGTCCGTCGGGGACGCGGCATCCGTCGTCGTGCTCATGCGGTCGCCCCCCGCAGCAGCAGGCCGGAGAGGTCGTCCAGCGTGCCGACCGTGAGCACGGTGATCCCCGAGAGCGGCTGCATGCGCGGATGCGCGCGCTCGTCGCAGATCACGGCGACCACGGTCGTGTCGACGGGAAACGCCAGCGCGGCCTGCTGCAGCCGCGTGAGCGTGACGCGCGACCCGACCACGACGAAGGCGATCGACAGACGGTCGCCCGATTCGGCGGTCAGGCGGCACACGTCCGAGACCGGCATCGTGCTCTCGAGCAGGTCGACGCCGCTGAATCCGTCGAGCATGGGCCGGGGCGCGGCGGCGGGGATCCGCCGGATCGCCCGCAGGCGCCCGCGCACCACGCGCGGGATCTCCGATCCGACCACGATCTCGACGTCGCGCGCGTCGCGCACCGCCCGGAGCCCGAGCGACGCGGCGCAGCCGACGGCCAGCTCGAACTCGTCGGCATCCGCGTACTCGTGTTCGGCGACGGCGAGCACCACGGCCATCCGCGAGCGTCGCGACTCCTCGTACTGGCGCACCATCAGGCGCCCGGTCTTGGCCGTCGACTTCCAGTGGATCTGCCGTCTCGAGTCGCCGGGCGCGTACTCGCGGATCGCATGGAACGACATGTCGGAATCGACGAGCCGCCGCGTGGGACTTCCCTCGAGGTCGCGGATCAGTCCGGCGCTCGTGGAGGGGAGCGACGTCGTGCGCGGGTGCACGAACACCTCGTGGACGTCATCGAACGCGTGCTCGCGGCGCAGCAGGCCGATGGGGTCGCTGCGCACCGTGGTCGCGGGGCCGACGCGGACGATGCCGCGCCGCAGGCCCGGGATGTCGAGCGGCTGCGAGACCGCGTGGCCCGGGCGCAGCAGGGGCACGCCGAACTCGACCAGGCCCGCGCCGACCGGGATGTCCAGCCGCCCGGGCAGCGCGATGCGGTGCCCGTCGTTGCGCACGACGATCTCGCCCTTCACGCCGTCGCCCGCCACGACGCGCTCGTGCGCGAGCGACAGGCCGACGTCGTACGATCGCGCGCCGAAGAGGAAGGGGACGGATGCCGCGAGCAGCACGACCGCGGCGGCGCCGGCCACCATCCACTCGACCCATCCGAACACGATCCCGAGCCCCAGCCCGATCGTCGCGGCGACCAGCACCAGTACGCCCGCCGGTCGCACCGTGCGCGCCGACCACGCGGCGGCGGTCGAGATCGCCGCCGAGACCGCGCCCCACACGCCCGTCCACCACACGACCGCGCGCACGAGCGAGCGCCCGCGGCCGGACGACGTCACCGCGGTCGCGGTGAGGTGCGTGCGGCCCTCGGTTCCGGTGGAAGCCGAGGTGCGGGTGAGGCGGGACTCGGTCAGGCTCATACGGCCTCGCGGCGGCTGGGCGGGACCACGTCGAGCAGGACCTGACCGACGACGGCCTCCTGCGTGACGCCGTCGACCTGGGCCTCGGGCTGCTGGAACTGGCGGTGCGTGAGAACCCCCACGGCGAGCGCCTTGACGTCGTCGGGCGTCGCGTACGTGCGGCCCTGCGACGCGGCGCGGGTGCGGGTCGCCCGCGTGAGGGCGAGGGCGCCGCGGATGCTGACGCCGAGGCGGACCTCGTCGGCCGAGCGCGTGCCGTCGACCAGGCGGGCGATGTAGTCGAGCACGAGCGCGTCGACGTAGACCTGGCCCGCGAGATCGGCCATCCCGACCATGGCCTGGGGCGCGATGACGGGCGCCAGATCGGCCGTCGCGACGGCGGCGCCGTCGAGGATGCGGACGGTCGCGGCGTGATCCGGATAGCCCAGCGACGTGCGCAGCATGAACCGGTCGAGCTGCGCCTCCGGGAGCCGGTACGTGCCGGCCTGCTCGACGGGGTTCTGCGTCGCGAGGACCAGGAAGGGCACGCCGACCTGACGCGAGACGCCGTCGATCGTGACCCGCCCCTCCTCCATGACCTCGAGGAGCGCCGACTGCGTCTTGGGGCTCGCGCGGTTGATCTCGTCGGCGAGCACGATGTTCGCGAAGATCGGGCCGGCGTGGAACTCGAACACGCCCTCCTTCTGGTCGTACACGCTGATTCCGGTGATGTCCCCCGGAAGCAGGTCGGGCGTGAACTGGATGCGGGTGTTCGTTCCCTGCACCGACTGGGCCATCGCCCGCGCGAGCGAGGTCTTGCCGGTCCCGGGGACGTCCTCGAGGAGCACGTGGCCGTCGCTGAGCATCGCGGTGAGCACGAGCTCGACGACGTGGCGCTTGCCGAGCACCGCCCGCTCCACGTTGTCGGCGATCTGACCGAACGTCTGGGCGAACCACGTCGCCTGCTCCTGCGTGATCGTCATCGAGTGTCCTCTGTGAGGGAGCCGCGGCGGCTCACGGGCTGGGGTTTCCGGGGTTGGGCTCGCAGTCGGCCGAGAAGGTGGAGGATGCCGGTGCCAGGCCCCACCCCTGCGCGTCCCAGTTCACCGAGACGGTGATCCCGTCGACGCGGTCGGCGCCCTGCGGGACCGTCCACGTGTCGGGGGTGCGCTCGAGGACGTTGCCGTCGGCGTCGTAGAACACGAGTCCGGCGTTGCCGAAGGCGATCGCCGCCCGCCCGTCGGACGAGTCGCCTGCGGCGACCAGGTCGGAGCCGCCGACGCAGCTCACGACGCGCCAGTTCGCCTGCACCTGATACGGCGCGCTTCCGGCGCGGGGGGTGACATTCGCCCACGGCGTCGTCGTGCCCCACAGCCGGTGCACGTAGCGCACCTCGATGTTGGGGTCCTGGCCGACCACCGACGTGGGCCAGCCGCGGAACTCGACGCGGTTGTTGTTGGGCACGCGCTCGCCCGACTGCGGCTCGTCGCGGATGAGCCAGTCCGCGCGCTGACCGTCGACCGTGGGGTTCGGCGCGACGACGAAGGTCCAGCCGGACGGCGGGCGGCCGGACTGCACCGCCCGCACCGTGTCGGTGGCGGTCGCCGATCCGAAGGATTCGTCCTGCCACCACGACTCGACGCACAGGTTGAACCGGTACTCGTTGCCGTCCTGCAGGCCGGTGAAGGTCGCCGTCTCGCCGCCGACGGCGGGCGTGCACCGATCGCCGTCCTGGACGATCCCGAACCGCAGCGTGGAGCCGTCGCCGTTGCGGATGGCCGATGCGCGGGCGGTCACAGTCGCAGTCCCGTCGCCGTTGGACTCCGAGCTCAGCGACAGGCGGGGATCCAGCGGTGCGCCGATGCCGTTGCCGGTCACCGTCACCGCCGCGCCTGACTCGCTCCCGCCGAGCCCGGGAGGCAGGGCGAAGCGGGAGAACGGGGTGACGGTGATCGTCGTGGCGGAGTTGGTCCCCACGCGGTACGACGGCACCTCGAGACGGGTCTGGTTCGAGCGGATCGGGATGCGCACCCGCTCGCCGGTCGCACTGCTGATCTCGACGCTGCCCGTCTCGGACGGCACCAGTCCGTCGATCGTGAGCGCGACCACTCCGCCCTCGCCGCCGGTCACGACCGGGCGGACGCTCACCACCGAGGGCGCGGGGGGCGTGTCGTAGGCCCAGGCCGTGGTGCGCACGCCCGTGCGGGACTGGCCGACGGAGTTCACGGCGAACGCTTCGTACGCGCGCTCCTCGCCGTTCGGCGCGCTGATGGCGGGACAGGTCCCGTCCGGCGCGCACTGCGCCACGTCCTGGCCGCCCGACCGGATCACGAAGCCCGACAGCGCGGGGTAGGCCTGCCGCGCCTCGCCGGGGTCGACGCGGAGGGTGAGGCTGCCGCTGGCGTACGCCGTCTGCGACACGCTCGCGGGCGCCTTCGGATAGCCCAGCAGGTCGAGGAGCACCCGGCCGTCGCGCTCGGCGCTGGTCACGCGGGACTGCGCGTCGCGCACGGAGAAGCTCGCGGTGCACGTCGCGCCCGGCGCATCGGCCGCCCACGTCGCGACCACCGAGGTCGGCGACGCGACGCTGAACCCGACGCCGGCGCACGACCCGGTGGGCCGCACGTCGACCACTTCGAGCGGTGTTCGCGGGAGCGGATTGACCTCTCCGCCCGCCCCGATCACCGTGATGGTGCACGAGGAGCCGGCCGCCTGCGAGCACTGCTGCACCGCCGAGCCGCCCTGAGGGAGCGTCGAGGGGGCCGCTCCGACGCGGAGGATGAGACGGGCCGGCGCCACGAGCGGGTGGCTCGTGACCGAGACCACGGCGGCCTCCTCGGAGCCGGGCACGGCGCGGTCGGCGCCGGTCACGGTGACCGTCGAGCCGTCCAGCGACACGTCGAAGGCCGAGCCGGAGTACTGCAGCGCGTACTCGATGCCGCTCCAGTCCTCGCGGAGCTGCCACGTCGTCATGTCGCGGAGATCGAACGTCGCCGTCTCGCCCGGTCCGACGGTCACCGAGGCGGGGCGCAGCACCGGCTGCGGATCCAGCGGGATGACCGTGATCGGCACCGACAGGTACGTCCAGTCGTCCTGACCTTCCAGGCGCACGGGAACCTGGCACGAGTCCACCCACGGCGCGCCGGGGCCGGAGTCGTAGCGCACGGTCGTGCCCGAGTCCGGCGTGCACGCCGCCTCGGCCCGCGCGCCGGACACCCGCACGTCATCCCCCACCTCGATGCGGCTCCCGCGCGGCTTGGCGACGAGATCGGCCATGTCGAACGAGACGGACTCGAGCTCGGTCACCTCGGGCGGTGTCACGCCTCCTCGCAGGGCCAGGGCGAGATCGTCGTCGCCGGGCACGCGGAGGAACGCGTACGTGGTGACCTCACCCGACGCGCCCTCGCCGGTCACGGCGAAGGGGATCACGCGCGAGGTCTGCGGAAGCTCGCCGCTGAGCTCCCAGCCGTCGACCGACACTCCGTCGGCCTCGCCCCACAGCGAGACCTCGAGACCGGCGACGTCGCCGCCCGACCAGGTCGCCTTGCCGTCGACGACGTCGACGCCGTCGGGGAAGTCCTCACGTGTCTCGGCGGTCAGGCTCGTGTCGGCCACCACCGGATAGTCCGGGACGTTCTCTCGCACCACCCTGACGACGATGAGCCCCCGGCCGGTGTTGCCGGAGCTCGACTCGATGTCGTACAGAAACGACATCGTCGAGGGCTCGGTGCCGGCCGCGATGACCACGGTGGTGTCGTCGACCTCCTCGATGCGCGCGTCGAGACGGGTGAACTCCGCGTTCGGACTGCCGTCCATGAGCAGCGCCGGGAGGTCGGGCCGCACGTCGGTGATCGACAGCGCGCCCATCGTCGGATCGACGTCGTTTGCCAGCGGACTCACGCGGATCCGGCTGTCGGCGCCCGCCTGCACCTGCACGTAGTCCGTGAACGTGATCGGGCTGGGGTTGGCCTCGCTGTCGAGCACCCCGATGCGGACGGTCCCCTCACCGGTCTCGCCGAAGGCGTCGACCACGCGGTAGCGGAACGAGACCTGGCCGCTGTGGCCGGGGACGCTCGAATACACGATCGACGCGCCGTCGGCGGCGATCGCCGCGGCGCCGCGCTCGGGCTGCTCCACGATGCGGTCGAGTGTCACGACGTCGCCGTCGGGATCCATGCCGAACCCGTCGAACTCGATGAGGGCCGACTGGCCGCTCAGCGCGCGGCCTTCGAGCGTGTCGGGCACCGGAGCCCGGTTGGTGTCGTCGGGCAGCACGCGGATGCGGACCCGCGCGGAGTCGGCGAGCGCCGGCGCGCCCGTGGTGAACACCGAGTACTCGACGTCGTACTCCCCCGGCTCGGCGGGCGCGAGGTAGCGCAGCACGTCTCCGGAGGCGAACGCGAGCGCCTCGTCGGCCGAGGAGACGACGGTGGCGGGGTTGAGCGTCGGACGCCCGCCCGCCGGCGCGATGTCGTTCTCGAGCACCGGGATGTCGATCTGGGCGCCCGCGCGCACCACCACGGTGTCGTCGACGGCGATCGGCGCGAGCTCTGGCGCGGGCGGCAGCAGGTACACCGTTGCGACGCCCTCGACGCTCGCCCCCCGGTCCTCGGTGCCGTCGCTCACCACGTAGCGGACCGTGCCGAGGCGCCCGGCCGCTCCCGACGCCGTGCTCCCGGACACGCGCAGGTTGTTCTGGCCGACGCCGTCGACCGACAGCACCGCTCCCTCGTCGGCGGTGGCCACCACATCGCTCAGCAGCAGCACGCGGCGCGTGGGATTGGACACCGCGGCGAACACGTCGAGCGTCGCGTCCTCCTGGGGGTGCACGAAGGCCACGACCGGAGAGGTGGCCAGGTCCGCGGGAGCATCAGGAGGGAGGAGCGTGATGCGCGCCGTCCCGGTGGCTTCGGTCGTGCCGTCGGTGACCGTGAAGTCGACGCGGAACGTGCCCGGCGACTTCGCCGAGAACTCGAACGTCGTCGATCCGTCGACGACCGTCGCGGTCGCCTCCGCATCATCGAGGATGCGCACCGAGTCGAGCGCGAGCATCCCCGCCGTGCCGGTCACGTGCGGGGCGACGTCGACGGTGAGCGAGGCATCCGCCCGGTCCACCACCGCGAAGGACTGCGCGTCGAGCTGAGGCTCGGGCGAGACCCGGACCATGAGCGACTTCTGCGCGGTCATCCCCGTCGTGTCCGACACGGTGACGACGAGCTCGACCAGTTCCTCGCCGCCCGCGCCGTCGTCGTCGTGCTGATAGACGACGTCGCCGGACGGCGTGGCGGCGACGCTCCCGAGACCGGACTCGTCGACCACGGAGAGCAGCAGGAGCGGGTCGCCCTCCGGATCCACCCACCCCGGCAGCACCGGCACCGTCACGGTTCCGCCGCGCGCGACCTCCGGCTCGAGCCACTCGACGAGACAGCGCTCGACGCCGCACCACTGCGGGGCGGAGTCGACGGATGCCGCGACCGCCGTGAGCGTGACGGTCGTCGGTTCCGACAGCAGGCCCCCGTCGGACGTGCCGTCCGTCACGGCGTACGAGAACGTGGCGGACCCGGTCGCGCCGGGCGCGGTCCTCACCGCGAAGCGCTGTCCGTCGTCGGTGATCGAGAGCGTGGCGAATCCGGGGTCGAGGCCGGTGACGGAAGCGGGATCGATGCTGAGCACGTCCTCGTTGGGGTCGTGGTCGTTCATCAGGACCGGGAGCGACGTCAGGCTCCCCGCCCGCACGCCGAAGGCGTCGGGCTCGGCGACCGGCGGCTTGGGATCGAGGACGACCGGCAGCTGCTCCTCGCTCGGAACGGAGTCGGGGTCGACGCGGTCGTCGAGGGACCAGTCCTGGCTCGACGGGATCAGCCGCCCGTCCGGAACCGACCAGGCCCAGCCTGAGCGGGTCTCGTTGAGGATGACGGCCTCCTCGCCGGCGACGAACGTGGGCCGGCGCTGATCGGGGAGCGCGAACGCACCGTAGTCCAGGGCCGTGGTCCCGGCATCCGATCGCCACAGCACGCCGCCGGCCTCGCCCTGAGCCAGCCATGCCGCGTACACCGTGCCGTCGTGCACGATGGGCCTGGCGGGTGTCCCGAGCACTCCCCCGTCGCCGCCGTTCTCGGTGTCGAAGCCGGAGCCGTCTGCGGGCACGCGCACGAGGGCCGTCTCGTCGGCGAGGTAGATGTCGGTGCCGTCGGCGTCGGGCTCGCCGACGACGACAGCGCCCGTCGTCGGCGCCTGGGCGACGCCGTCTGCGCCCCGCAGCCAGACGTCGCCGTCCTCGGCGTCGACGACGGCCCAGACATCCCCGGCCGCGGTGATCTGGGGCGCGCCCAGTCCGTCCGCCTCGAGGGGGTCACGGCCCTGGACCTCGCCGGAGCGGATGTCGTATCGCAGGACCGACCCGTCCGCACGCGAGTAGGCGAAGAGGATGCCGCGCTCGTCGACCGCGATGGCATCGGCCTGATACTGCGGGGCGTCCTCGTCCTCCGACGGGAACGGGTCGAGCTGCGAGGGCTCGCCCTCGGACAGCAGCCCCGCGAACACGGCTCCGACCTCGGTGCGGTACGCGACGAAGTCTCCCGCGGTGGCGACATCCGTCGTTCCCGACGGAGTGGACGCCGACCCACGCAGAGCCTCCTCGTCGAGGTCGGTCGGAAGCGCCTCGTCGATGCGCGTGATCTTGGAGTAGCTGTCGCTGAAGACGTAGGCGGCGTCGCCCGTCTGCACGACCTGATCGGGATTGCTGATGCCCCGCACGGTGTCCAGCTCGCCCACCGACGTGTTCACCCGTGCGTAGCGGCGACCCTCGCCGGTCTGCAGAGCCCACACAGCGGTGTCCACCTCGGGCGTCTCCTGCGCGTCGAGCCCGGGCCACACGACGCTCGCCGCGACGACGACCGCGATCGCCGCGCCCGCGGCGACCAGCCCGGCGACGGTGCGGCGACGCATCAGAGCACCCCCGTGGCGAAGAGCGTCGCCAGCACGGCGCCCACGGCCACGACGGCGCCCGCCGCCGCCCCGAGGATCCACGGCAGCGGGCTGCGGCGACCCGCCGCGGGAGCCGCGAAGTCGGTGTCCTCGTCGCGGGCGAGGGCGGACACGCCCGTCGAGGCCTGGCGCTTGCGGGTCGAGTCGCGCTCCAGCTGGGACCGCGCGGGGCCCCGGAGCGCGGAGTCCGAGAAGTCGACCGCGTCGGGGGCCGGCGACCACTCGTCGGCGGGGATCTCGAGGGGCGTCGGCGAGATGCCGAGCTCGGCCTGCACATCCCGCAGCGCCTCGGCGAACGCCCGCGCCGAAGCCTGGCGCTTGGCGGGGTCACGGCTCATCGCGGTCGCGAGCACAGCCTGCAGGGAGGCCGGCACGTCGGCACGGGCGATCTCGGTGTACGTCGCACGGGCGATGCGACGGCGCAGCAGCTCCTTCGAGTTCTGACCGCGCTCGCGCCGTTCGAAGGGACTGTGGCCGGCGAGCAGCGAGTACACGGTCGCCCCGAGGCTCCAGACCTCGCTGGAGATGGATCCGGAGGTCTGCTCCGCGATCACCTCCGGCGCGCTCCACGGGATCGACATCGCGAGCACTTCGTCGGTGCTCTTCTGGATCAGGGAGGACGAGATGCCGAAGTCGGCGAGGACCGGCGTTCCGAACGTGGTGATGAGGATGTTGCTCGGCTTGACGTCGCGGTGCACGAGCCCGGCCCGGTGCGCGGACTCGAGGGCACCGGCCATGCGCACGCCGATCGCGAGGACCTCATCGACCGGGATGCGCTCGATGCGGTAGCGCTGTGCCAGCGATCCGGGACAGTACTCCATGACGATGTACGGCCGGCCGTCGGCCGAGATGCCCGCCTGGTACACCGTGACGATCGCGGGATGCGCCGAGAGGTGGGCGAGCACGTCCGCCTCCGCGTTGAACATGCGGCGCAGCTCGGGATCGCGCACGTCGCTGGGCATGACCTTCACCGCGACGTTGCGGCGCGGCATGTCCTGCTCGTAGAGGAAGACGTCGGCGAAGCCGCCGGAGCCGAGCGGTCGGATGTACGCGAGGCCGGGAAGGATCGGCGGCGCGGACGGGAGCCTTGTGGCCACCACACCTCCCCCGAAGTCCGTTCCGCCGGGAGTCCGGCGTGCCGATCGCACAGCAAACCCGGCCATGCTAACAAACCCGACTGCGCGAGCCTGGGGACGCGCTGCGGCAGTGGGGGGGGCGGGCCCCGCACGGTCAGCCGCTGAGCGGATCGTGCGGGTCGAAGGGGGCGTCGAGGGAGCGTGTCAGCTCCTCGAGCATCGCTTCGATCTGCGGCTCGACGTACTCGGTGATCGCGGCCTGGATCCGCAGGCGGTGGTGCAGCAGGATCGTGCACACCTCGCGCCCGACCATGTTGGCGTAGTCGTCCGCCAGGCCGACCTCCTGGCGCAGCGCCGCCTTGGCTTCGTCGCTCAGCGGGGGAAGAGCCGGGATGTCGGCATCCGCCTCCTCCGCGAGGCCCGAGATCGTGAACAGGAAGGGCGACCCGGGAACGGGATCAGGGTCCAGCGGCAGTCCCTCGTACTCCGGATCCAGGTTCTCGGCCGGACGATAGCTGCGCGAGCGATTCCGCGCGGCCTGCTGGTCGAGCTCCGCCTGCAGCATCGGCAGATTCAGCGACGTGTACTCGGCGACCGCCCGGTCGACGATCGTCTTGATGCGCGTGGAGAGCCCGTGCTGCACGCCATGCGGCACATCCGCGCCGAGGCCGGCCGCCGACAGCACCGGCGAGCCGAAGCAGCGCCGGCAGGGGGCGACGCGTCCGCGGTGGGTTGCGGGCTCCCACCGGGGCAGCCACGCCAGCCAGGCGTCCACCGCCTGGCTGACCTGCGTCTCGAGCGAGCGCTCCACAGTCCCCACGGTAGTACCGACACGCGCGCATCGTGGGGATTCCGCAGGTCACGGGCGAAGATTGACGGCTGCCGCGGCCCTCACTCGTCGAACTCGTCCTCCCACGGCCACCGCGGCCTGCCCGCCCGGGTGCGCACGAGCGCGATCCCGCCCCACGAGCACACGAGGGCCGCGCCCGCCACCACGAGTCCGAACCACGTCGTCGCGATGCGCCCGGTGATCGCCCCGGCGACGGCCAGGCCGGCACCCGTCGCGACGGCGCCGAACCAGAGGCCGGCGAGGTAGGCGAGGAAGGTCGCCGCGCTCGTCCACGCCGCGCCCCAGTACGAGGCGGGTGGGCGTCGCACCGCAGCCCACAGTCCTGTCGCGAAGGCGGCCGTCGCGAGCACGGTCGCCGTGATGCCGGGGATCTGACCCAGGCCGGGTGTCGCGACGACGTCCTCGTTCAGCGCGAGCGACGTCGTCCCGAGCCCGAAGATCAGCAGTGCGACGAACGCCGCCGTCGCGAACGCGAGCGCGGTGACCGGGCGGACCGGTCCGCCTCCGGACTCCGCCGCGCCGGACATCTACGGACGGACGAGCTGCGGCCCCGCCTCGAGGGTGCGCTCGTACTCGCGCTGCGCCTCGATGTTGAGCTCGGTGATGCGCTTGCCGCGCGATGCGGCCCACGCGCCGAACCACACCGTGAGCTCGCGCCCGATGATGAAGGCGGCGATCGCGCCCGGCGCGAGCACGTGATCCGACATCAGCTCGGTACCCTGCGACGCGGTGAGGTTCCAGAACTGCTCCTGGAACAGCACGCCCAGCAGGTATCCGCCCCATGCGGCGAATCCGACGAGGAGCCCGAAGATCACCCACGAGCCCCAGCGGCCGCGATTGATGATCGCGCCGAGCAGCCAGAACGCGAGGAAGAACACGACCACGGGAACCCACAGGACCCACGAGGCCACCGTCGCGAGCGCCAGGTCCGACACGTTGTCGCCCGAGAGCTCGCCCGAGAGCGCGGCGAGGCCGAGCCACACCGCGAGGGACAGCACCGCGAACGCGAGGGCGGCGACGAGCCCGATCGCGCCGGCGGCGGCGCGATTGCCGCGCGGACGCGGCGCCTCGGGGGCCTGGACGAAGATCGGCTGGGGAGCGACCGCCGTCGCAGCCGGGGCGACGACCGGCGCAACCGGCTCGGAGACGGGCTCGCTCGGCGTCACGGCGGGAGCGGCCACGGGCTCTGCGGCGGGCTGGTAGGCGTCGACGGCCGGCTGTTCGTAGACCGTGGTCTCGGATGCCGCGGCCGGCGCCGTCTCGTGCTTCAGCGCGGCCGCCTCCGGCGAGTCCCACGGATCGGGCTCAGCCGCGGCGGGAGCCGCCGCGGGCGCGTCGGCGGTGTCGGCGCTCTCGTTGCGAGCGGCTTCGGCCTCGGCGAGCCCCTCGTGCGCACGACCGACGACGTCGTCGACCGGCTTCGGGTCGTCGACGGGCTCGCCATAGGACGACTTGGTGTCACTCATCGCAGGCACTCCTCACGCGAGGGTCACGGCCCCGCAGTGCGAGGGTAGCCCGCTCCGCGCCCTGCGCCGCGCAGGCGTGCCGGGCTTTCGGCGTGATCAGCCGAAGACGGATCGCTCCAGCCGGGCACTGTAGCCGTCCGGATGCCACGATCTCTCGAGGGAGGCCAGCCACAGCCCGTCCCGGAGCACGTGCGCCTCGACGACTCCTCCCTGCGACCGGGTGCAGCGGACGATCCCGTCGCCGGAAGCGCACGAGAAGCCCTGGCCCCGCAGCGCGGCTTCGCCGAGCCCCGTCGCGTCGGGCGCGATGGCGGCCAGGGTCGATGCGACGACCCGCCCGTCCTGGTCGGTCCAGGCGCACGACACCCGCACATCGGGCGCCAGCACCTCGCTCAGCGCGGGCACCTCGGTCGGCGGCGGGTCCATGCTCTGGTCGAGGATCGTGCGTCCCTGCCACGTCATCTCGTTCCACAGGCTGGCCGAGTACAGTGCGCGGCAGTCGACGGACTCGCCGGCGAGGGCGTGCCGCGCCGCGGTGTCGCCCGCCGAGGGTGCGGGGCGCGGGCTCGTCGCGTTGCGGAGCATGTCTCCGGCCCACGCGACGGTGACCGGCATCATCGGGATGGAGAGCCACACCAGCGCGGCGACGACAGCCGCGCAGACGATCCCCGCGGGCACGGCGATGAGCGAGTTGCGCCCACCCACGCGTGCCATGGCCCCCACCACCTCCGCCTCCACGGTACGGCGCAGGTCGGGGATGCCTCCGTACGGCGCGCAGCAGATCGCGAGCCCGCGTCGATGGCCGGGGGGCGGCATCCGCGCGCACTTTACTCCGGGACGCCCTCGATTTCGACCCCCTCCGTGGGACGGCCCGGTCAAGGCAACGTTGCTGCACCGACAGCGTGGTCATGCATCGCCCTCCCCCCGGGCGCTGCGGCCGGTCGGTGGACGAAAGGGAGGAACGTGTCATGACGACATACGGAACGGAATCATCCGAGGCCACGGGCTCGGCGGGCGACAGCCTCAAGGACAAGGCGGCCGGCGCGGCCGCGGACGTCGGCGAGGGCGCCAAGAACGTCGCGGGCGTGGCGAAGGAGGAGGCGACCAGTGTGGCACGCGAGGCCAAGAGCGCCGCGCGCGGCCTGCTCTCCGACGCGCGCAGTCAGCTGACCGAGCAGGCCTCCACGCAGAAGCAGCGTGCCGCCGACGGCCTGCGGTCGGTGGGAACGCAGTTCTCGTCGATGGCGGAGGGTGCGGAGTCGGGCGCGGCCCGGTCGCTCGTCCGTGACCTGTCCACGCGCGCCGACTCGGTGGCGACGTGGCTCGCCGATCGCGAGCCGGCGGACATCGTTCAGGAGGTCCGCGGGTTCGCGCGCCGCAACACCGGGCTGTTCCTGGCGATCGCGGCCGGCGTCGGCATCGTCGCGGGACGCGTGGCGAAGGCGCTGCACAGCGGCGACCCCGAGGAGGGCGGTGAGTACTCGGCCGGCCGGACGACGCCCGCCATCGGCACTCGCGCGACGGCGTACGACGACACTCCGGTGGCCGACGCGGTCGCGTCGGGTCAGCGTGCGACGGCGGGCGGGGCGACCGGATACGCGACCGGCTCCCCCGGATACGCCGCGACGGACGCGGCCGATCCCACGGGAGACGCGTGGGCACCCGGCGGGGCGCAGGGGGATCGACCATGACGGAACCCACCTTCGACACGCCGTCCCAGCAGCAGGCCGCCGACTCCTCGCTCGGCGAACTCGTCGGCGAGGTGATGCGCGACCTGTCCACGCTGATCCGCAAAGAAGTGGAGCTCGCCAAAGCGGAGCTGACCGACTCGGCGAAGAAGGCCGGGACGGGTGCAGGGATGTTCGGCGGTGCCGCCTACGGCGCCATGATGACGCTCCTGTTCCTGTCCATCGCCCTGTGGTGGGCCCTCGGCGAGCTCGTCGGCCGCGGCTGGTCCGCCGTCATCGTCGCGGTGCTGTGGGCGATCATCGCCGCCGTGCTGTTCGCGGTCGGCAGAAGCGAGGTCAAGAAGGTCCGGGGAGCGCCCCAGACCGTCGAGACCATCAAGGAGATTCCAGAGACATTGAAGAGGAATGAGGAGAACCGATGAGCAATCCGGATGTGATCCGTGCCGACATCGAGCGCACGCGTGAGGAACTCGGCCAGGACGTCGACGCCCTCGCGGACAAGGTGACGCCGGGCAAGATCGTCGACCGGCAGAAGAGCCGCCTTCGCCAGCGCTTCGCGGACGTGAGGGAGCGTGTCATGGGGACGGCGGGCGATGTCGGCAATTCCACCGCGGACGCCGTCTCGGCCGCGGGCGACGCGGTTGCGGAACTGCCCCACAAGGCGCGGCAGACCACCCAGGGTGCACCCCTGGCCGTGGGCGCCGTGGTCGCCGGCATCGGTTTCGTCGCCGCACTGCTGATCCCGGCATCCGATCGCGAGCGCCGCATGGCCTCGTCGCTGAAGGACCAGGCCCAGCCCCTGTTGGACAAGGCCGGTGACACCGCCCGCGAGGTGGCCGGAAACCTCAAGCAGCCCGCGAAGGAGGCCGTCGACCAGGTGAAGGCCGCCGCCGCCGACTCCGCCGCGACGGTGAAGGACGAGGTGCAGGCGACGGCAGACCAGGTGAAGCAGGACGTCAGCCCGAACGGCGGTTCGGCGCCGGCGGGCAGCGGCTCCACCGGACAGGACGGCTGGACCGGCGCGCGCGTCTGACGCCGCAATGACGAAGGGCCCCGGGAGATCCCGGGGCCCTTCGCTCACTCGAGGTGAGGTCTAGTTGTAGTTGCCGCTGAAGTCGCCGTCGGTGGAGAAGCTGTCGAAGTCGACGTAGCTCAGGTCGGCGTCCGAGTAGGCGCCGTCCGAGGCGAAGATGCGGTTGGGGTACCGCTCGCTCTTGGCCTCCTCCGTCGCCTCGACCGAGACGTTGCGGTACTTCGCAAGTCCGGTTCCGGCGGGGATGAGCTTTCCGATGATGACGTTCTCCTTGAGGCCGACGAGCGGGTCGCTCTTGCCCTCCATCGCCGCCTGGGTGAGCACGCGCGTCGTCTCCTGGAACGACGCGGCCGACAGCCACGACTCCGTCGCGAGCGACGCCTTCGTGATACCCATCAGCTCCGGTCGGCCCGAGGCGGGGCGTTTGCCCTCGGCCACGGCCTCGCGGTTCATGTTCTGGTAGCGCTTGAAGTCCACCAGCTCACCGGGGAGCAGCGTGGTCTCGCCGTGGTCGACCACGGTGACCTTGCGCAGCATCTGGCGGACGATGACCTCGATGTGCTTGTCGTGGATCGGCACACCCTGCGAGCGGTAGACGCCCTGGACGCCGTTGACGAGGTACTTCTGCACCTCGCGGGCACCCATGACGCGCATGACCTCCTTGGGGTCGAGCGTGCCGACCTGCAGGGGCTGACCGACGGTGACGTGCTGCCCGTCCTCGACCAGGAGCGTCGCGCGCTTCAGGACCGGGTAGACGTGCGGCTCGTCGCCGTTGTCGGGCGTGAGGATGACCTTCTTCGACTTGTCGGTCTCGTCGATCGTGATGCGTCCGTCGGACTCCGCGATCGGCGAGGCGCCCTTCGGGGTGCGGGCCTCGAACAGCTCCTGCACGCGGGGAAGACCCTGCGTGATGTCGTCGGCCGACGCGGAACCACCCGTGTGGAAGGTGCGCATCGTCAGCTGCGTGCCGGGCTCGCCGATCGACTGGGCCGCGATGATGCCCACGGCCTCGCCGATGTCGACGATCTTGCCGGTGGCCAGCGAACGGCCGTAGCACTTCGCGCAGACGCCGACAGCCGAGTCGCAGGTGAGCACGGAGCGCACCTTGATGGACTCCACGCCGCCCTCGACGAGCCGGTCGATGAGGACATCGCCCACGTCGTCGCCGGCAGCGGCGAGGACCTCGCCCTTGGGGCTGACGACGTCGGCCGCGAGCGTGCGGGCGAACACCGAGTTCTCGACGTTCGCGTCGCGGATGAGCTCGCCCTCGAAGTTCACGGCGGCGATCGGGAGCTCGAGGCCCTTCGTCGTGCCGCAGTCCTCCTCGCGGATGATGACGTCCTGCGAGACGTCCACCAGGCGACGCGTGAGGTAACCCGAGTCGGCCGTACGGAGAGCCGTGTCGGCCAGACCCTTGCGGGCACCGTGCGTCGCGATGAAGTACTCCGCCACCGACAGACCCTCGCGGTACGAGGAGATGATCGGACGGGGGATGATCTCACCCTTGGGGTTGTTCACCAGGCCTCGCATACCCGCGATGTTGCGGATCTGCAGCCAGTTGCCTCGTGCGCCCGACGACACCATGCGGTTGATGGTGTTGTCCTCCGGGAAGTTGTCGCGCATCGCCTTCTGGACGGCGTCGGTCGCCTCGGTCCAGATCTTGATGAGCTCCTGACGACGCTCGGAGTCGGTCGTGAGACCCTTCTCGAACTGCGCCTGGACCTTCGCGGCCTGCTTCTCGAAGCCGCCCACGATCTCGGCCTTGTTCGGCGGGGTGAGGATGTCGCTCAGCGCCACCGTGACACCCGAGCGGGTGGCCCAGTAGAAGCCGGCGTCCTTGATGCGGTCGAGCGAAGCAGCGACCTCCACCTTCGGGTACTCCTCGGCCAGCTTGTTGACGATCTGCGACAGCTTGCCCTTGTCGGCCTGCTCGCGCACGAACGGGTAGCCCTTGGGGAGCGTGTCGTTGAAGATCGCCTGGCCGAGCGAGGCATCCACGAGTCCGTGGCGCTCGTATCCCTCGGGGCCTTCGCCCTCGAGGAAGGTGAGACCGGGGATGCGGATGCGCACCTTCGCCTGCAGGTCGAGGGTGCCCTCGTCCTTGGCCAGGATGGCCTCGCCGACCGAGCCGAACACGCGACCCTCGCCGGCGGCGCCCTCCTTGACCGTGGTCAGGTGGTGCAGGCCGATGATCATGTCCTGCGAGGGCAGGGTGACCGGACGGCCGTCCGACGGCTTCAGGATGTTGTTCGACGCCAGCATCAGGATGCGGGCCTCGGCCTGAGCCTCGACCGACAGCGGAAGGTGCACGGCCATCTGGTCACCGTCGAAGTCCGCGTTGAACGCGGCGCACACGAGCGGGTGCAGCTGGATGGCCTTGCCCTCGACGAGCTGCGGCTCGAAGGCCTGGATGCCCAGGCGGTGGAGCGTGGGCGCGCGGTTGAGGAGCACGGGGCGCTCGCGGATGATCTCCTCGAGCACGTCCCACACCTCGGGACGCGTGCGCTCCACGGCGCGCTTGGCGGCCTTGATGTTCTGCGAGTGACCGAGGTCGATCAGGCGCTTGATCACGAAGGGCTTGAACAGCTCCAGCGCCATCTGCTTGGGCAGACCGCACTGGTGCAGCTTGAGCTGGGGTCCGACGATGATGACCGAACGGCCCGAGTAGTCCACGCGCTTGCCGAGCAGGTTCTGACGGAACCGGCCCTGCTTGCCCTTGAGCATGTCGGACAGCGACTTGAGCGCACGGTTGCCCGTGCCGGTGACGGGGCGACCGCGGCGGCCGTTGTCGAACAGCGCGTCGACGGCCTCCTGCAGCATCCGCTTCTCGTTGTTGACGATGATCTCGGGAGCACCGAGGTCGATCAGGCGACGGAGGCGGTTATTGCGGTTGATCACGCGGCGGTACAGGTCGTTGAGGTCGGAGGTCGCGAAGCGGCCACCGTCCAGCTGGACCATCGGGCGAAGCTCCGGCGGGATCACCGGGACGACGTCGAGCACCATCGAGGCCGGCGACATGCCGGTCGACAGGAAGGAGTTGACGACCTTCAGGCGCTTGATCGCACGGATCTTGCGCTGGCCCTTGCCCTCCGAGATCTGCAGGTGGAGGCTGTCGGCCTCGGCCTGCAGGTCGAAGGCCTCGAGGCGGCGCTTGATCGACTCGGCGCCCATGTGGGCCTCGAAGTACTGACCGAAGCGGTCCTGCAGCTCGTGGAAGATCTCGTCCTCGCCCTTGAGCTGGCCCACCTCGAGGGTGCGGAAGTCCTCCCACACCTTCTCGAGACGGATGACCTGGTCGTCCGCGGACTTGCGGATCTGGGCCATCTCCTTCTCGGCGGCGTCCTTGACCTTCTTCTTCTGGTCGGCCTTGGCGCCTTCCTCCTCGAGCGCGGCGAGCTCCTCCTCCAGCTTCTGGAGGCGGGTCGCGACGCGCGCGGCGCGGCGGTCGGCCAGCGTCTTCAGCTCGAGACGGATGTTGCTCTCCTGCGTCGCGAGGTCGCGGTGGCGGGCCTCTTCGTCGACGGAGATCACCATGTACGCGGCGAAGTAGATGACCTTCTCGAGGTCCTTCGGCGCCATGTCGAGCAGGTACCCGAGGCGCGAGGGCACGCCCTTGAAGTACCAGATGTGGGTCACGGGAGCGGCGAGCTCGATGTGGCCCATGCGCTCACGGCGCACCGAGGACTTGGTGACCTCGACGCCGCAGCGCTCGCAGACGATGCCCTTGAAGCGGACGCGCTTGTACTTGCCGCACGCGCACTCCCAGTCGCGGGAGGGCCCGAAGATCTGCTCGCCGAACAGACCGTCCTTCTCGGGCTTGAGGGTGCGGTAGTTGATGGTCTCAGGCTTCTTGACCTCGCCGAAGGACCAACGACGGATGTCGTCGGCGGTGGCCAGGCCGATGCGAAGCTGATCGAAAGTTGTTGACTCGAGCACTAGTTCTCAGTTCTCCTGTGTCGGATGTCTGTCGTTGCCTGGCCGGTTCAGATCTCGTCGATCGACGAGGACTCGAAGCGGCTGGAGATGTTGATGCCGAGCTCTTCCGCAGCGCGGAAGGCGTCGTCGTCGGTGTCGCGGAGGTTGACCGCGGTGCCGTCGGCCGAGAGGACCTCGACGTTCAGGCAGAGCGACTGCATCTCCTTCATGAGCACCTTGAAGGACTCGGGGATGCCGGGCTCCTGGATGTTCTCGCCCTTGACGATCGCCTCGTACACC
>NZ_JAYRDE010000037.1:0-8328 GCF_041909575.1 Microbacterium sp.
GCCGGCCGAGCTCACGCAGCAGCGACGCCCGCACCGCGTGCCACAGGTGCGAGCGCGCGAGCGCGCCGGCGAGCGCGTCGACCTCCGCGAGCGCGACCTCTGCGCCGTCGAGCCGGGCCAGCGCCACCGCTCGATTGAGTCGCACGACCGGCGACCGGTCGTAGGCCAGCAGCATGTCGTAGAGGGTGAGGACCTGCAGCCAATCCGTGGCGGCGGCATCCGCGGCGTCGGCATGGCAGGCTGCGATCGCCGCCTGCAGCTGCCAGCGACCCGGCCGGCGCAGCCGCGCCGCTCGGTCGAGCACCGCACGAGCCTCCGCGAGCAGCCCGGCGTCCCATCTCGACCGGTCCTGATCCTCCAGCAGCACGAGGGATCCGTCGACCGCGCGCGCCGACTCGCGGGCGCGGTGGAACGCCAGCAGTGACAGCAGGCCCAGTGCCTCCGGCTCGCGCGGCAGCGCGGCCGCGACGACCCTCGCGAGCCACAGCGCATCGTCGGCGAGATCGCGATCGGCAGAGGCATCGCCCCCCGCGACGAGATGCGCCTCGCTGTACATCACCGAGACGACCGCCAGCACGATGTCGAGCCGTTCTGCGCGCTCCGCGCCCTCGGGCACCCGCAGCGGGATCCCCGCTGCCCCGATCTTGCGCTTGGCGCGCACGATCCGCTGCCCCACCGCCGACTCGGCGCTGAACGTCGCTCGCGCGATCTGCCCCGTCGTGAGGCCGCACACCGCGCGCAGGGTGAGCGCGAGCTGCGCGTCCGGCGACAGCGCCGGGTGGCAGCATCCGAAGAGCAGGGGCAGGCGCTCGTCGGCATCCGCGGACGGAGGATCGGCAGCGTCGACCACCGGCGACCGCGGCGCGAGCGCGGGAAGCCGCTCGCGAAGCCCGCGCTCGCGCCGCAGCCGGTCCAGCGCGTTGTGACGCGCCGCCTGCAGCAGCCACGCCCCCGGCTTCGGGGGCACGCCGGCCCCGCGCCACGCGCGCAGCGCCTCCTCGATCGCCTCGGCGACCGCCTCCTCCGCGACATCCAGGCTCCCGAACGAGCGCGTCAGCGTGGCGACGAGCTTTCCCGACTCCTCGCGCACCGTCCGCGCGAGGAGCAGATCGGATGCCGCGGCCGCGCTCACTCCTCGAACTGGCTGTAGTCGACGATCATCGGGCGCACCTCCACGGCGACTCCCGGCAGCTCGAGGGCGGGCCAGCTCTTCGCGATCGCGATCGCCGCGTCGAGGTCCGGGACGTCGATCACGCTGAACCCGCCGATCACCTCTTTCGCCTCGGAGAACGGGCCGTCGGCGACGACGGGCGCATCGCCGCCGTGCTTCACGGTCGTCGCGGTGCTGACCGGATGCAGCTCGGCACCCGAGTCGTCGAGGTGCTCGGCGTGCTCGCCGAACCACTCGTAGATACGGCCGTACACCTCCTGCGCGCGCTCCGGCGGCACGGCGGCGTCGAGTTCGGGAGTGCTGGTGAACATCAGGACGTACTTCACGGTCGTGGTCCTTTCGTCAGGGGAACCGTTTCATCCCCACAGCGAACGGGCAAGACCGATTTCGACATCCCGCCGAAAAATCAGGGACCGAACAGCGAGAGCGGGTTCACGAGGTCGGTCAGGATCAGCACGGCGCCCATGACGATGAGCGCGACCACCACGACGAACGTCACCGGCACCAGCTTGGTCGCGTCCACCGGCTTCGGCGGCGGACGGTTGGTCAGCCGTGCCCACGCGCGCTTGATGCCGTCCCACAGCGCGACCGCGATGTGCCCGCCGTCCAGCGGCAGCAGCGGGACGAGGTTGAAGACGAACAGCGCGATGTTGAGCGAGGCCAGCAGCGACAGGAACCCCGCGACCCGATTGAGCACCGGGGCCTCGGCCGCGGCCACCTCGCCGGCGAGCACGCCCGCGCCCACGATGCTGAGAGGACCGTTGGGATCGCGGTCCTCGCCGGTGATGAGCGTCGATCCCGCCTCCCAGACCTTGACCGGCATCTGCCAGATGATGCCCGCGACGGCGCCCACGTTCTCGATCGCCATCTGCGGACCGGCCCAGATCGGCTCGCGCAGGTACGCCACCTCCTGGCGGATGCCTGCGATGCCGACCTCCTCGGTCCGCGGTTCGCCATTCCCGTCGAGCACCGGCTGCCCGCGGTCGTCCGTCACGGCCCGCTCCACGGCGACCGGAGTGAGCGAGAGCGTCTGCTCCTCGCCGTCGCGCTGCACCGTGATCTCGATGGCCTGGTCGGGCGACGCCTGGATGAGCGCGGCCGCAGCGGCGAACGTCGACACCTGCTCGCCGTCGACGGCGACGATCACGTCTCCGGGGCGGATCCCCGCGGCGGCGGCCGGTGCGGCGGGGTCGGATGCCGCGCACTCGGTGCGGTCCGCGTCGGCGGGGATGATGCACTCGCTCACACTCGACACCGTCGTCGTCGCCGTCTGCACGCCGATGCCCGACATGAGGATCGCGAACAGCACGATCGCGAACAGCAGGTTCATCGTGGGTCCGCCGAGCATGATCACCACGCGCTGCCACACCGGCAGCTTGTAGAAGACGCGGTCGTCGTCCTCGAGCAGCGTCTCGTCGTTGGCGGCGCGGGCATCCTGGACCATCGTGGCGAAGAAGCCGCCGCCCGCACGACCGGAGCGCTGACCGGCTGCCGCGGCCGCGAGCTGCTTCGGAGACGGCGGATACATGCCCGCCATCGAGATGTAGCCCCCGAGCGGGATCGCCTTGACCCCGTACTCGGTCTCGCCGATCCGGCGCGACCACAGCGTCGGCCCGAAGCCGATCATGTACTGCCCGACCCGCACGCCGAACCGCTTCGCCGGCCAGAGGTGCCCGAGCTCGTGGAGCGCGATCGACACGGCGAGCCCCACGATGAGCAGGGCGAAGCCGATGACGAATGCGAGAACTTCCACACGTTCACGGTACCCGCGTCCGGCTTTGAGTTGGCTCTGACAGTGCGCGGAGGCCCGTAAGCTCGATCCGAGGAGGATCCCGTGACCCCACGCCACATCCGCACCCTGCGCGGTGCCGCGGCGGCCTGGGTCGCGACGATCGTCGCGGCGACCTCCCACACTCTCGCGGGCGGCGGGGCCCCCGCTCCCCTGCTCGTCGGCGTCGTCGGCATCCTCGCCTGGCCGATCGGCATCGCCCTCGTCGGGCGCCGCCTGTCGGCCTGGCATCTCGGCGCCGCCGTCGTCGCATCGCAGCTGCTCTTCCACGTCGCGTTCGCGATGGCTGCCGGAGCGGATCCGTCCGCGGCGACGGGGCATCTCCACCACGTCGTGCTGGACGGGGCCGGTCTGGCCGTCGCCGTGGTCCCGGACGCCCCGATGCTCGTCGCGCACGCCTTGGCGGCCGTCGCGACGCTCGGCGGTCTCTACGGCGGCGAGCGGATGCTGCGTGCCCTGGGCCGAGGCATCCGCTCCGTCCTCCGCCGAACCGACGTCGCGCCGATCCTGCCGCGCGCGACCATCCGCACCGTCGACGTCGCCCACGCCGGCCCGTCGCGACTGCGCGCCCCCCTCTCGGACCTCTCGCGACGGGGTCCCCCGTCGCTCGTCGACGCGGTCGTCTGACCGCGGCATCCGCCGGCACGTGCCCCCGCGCACGTGCCGATGATCCGTGCACTCCTCGACGAAAGAGAACCTCATGACCACCACCCGCTTCCGCCGCTCGCTGCTCCTCGGCTCCGTCGCCGGCGTCGCGCTCGCCATCGGCGTCCCGCTCGCCGCCTCGGCCCACGTCCACGTCGATCCCGGCACCGCGTCCGCCGGATCGACCGAGACCCTGACCTTCGCGTCCTCCCACGGCTGCGACGGCTCCCCGACGACGGCGTTCGTCTTCGACATCCCCGAGGGAGTCGGCAACGCCACCCCCGTCGCACAGGGCGGCTGGACCATCTCCCGCGAACTGGGCGACGACGGGGTTCCGACCCAGATCACCTACACGTCCGACAGTCCGGTCGAGGACGGCATCAAGACGACGATCTCGATCGACGCGCTGTTCGACGAGTCCGCTGCCGACACCTCGATCGCGTTCCCCGTCACCCAGGTGTGCGCGGAGGGCGAGAACGCGTGGACCGAGGTCGCCGAGGAGGGGCAGGACCCGCATGACCTCGAGTCTCCGGCCCCGGTCGTCGAGGTCGGGCCGGTCGCCGCGGAGGGCGACGGTCACGGCGGAGCAGCCGAGGGAGACGACCACGCGTCGAGCGACTCCGCCGACGCCGCCTCAGTGGAGTCGGGCGACCCGGTCGCACGCTGGCTCGCCGCCGGTGGACTCGTCGCCGGCATCGCGGCGCTCGTGATCGTGCTGGTGCGCGGCCGCACCCGCAAGGGCTGAGCCGCGCCGGGGGGTGGCGGGCGTGGGCCCCGAGCGCCCCGGATGAGAGGATGGATTCGCCATGCCGACCGATGCGCCTTCGAATCTTCCTCCCGTCCTGCGACCGGACGCCCCGCCCGTCCACTCCCTCGACGATCTCGCGGCGCGCTTCGCCGTCGAGGTCCGCGGCGACCTCGACGGCGTGACGCTCACGGGCATCACGCTCGCGACCGCCGACCTGCGACCCGGAGACGTCTTCGTCGCCGTTCGCGGAGTGAACCGGCACGGTGCGGAGTTCGCCGCCGCCGCAGCCGGCAAGGGCGCCGTGGCGGTCATCACCGATCGCGACGGGGCCGATCTCGCTGCCGCGAGCGGGCTGCCCGTCGTCCTCGTCGACGATCCTCGCGGACTCCTCGGCGACCTGTCCGCGTGGGTGTACAGCACCGGTCGCGACGACCGGCTCCCCCTCCTGTTCGGCACGACCGGCACGAACGGCAAGACCAGCGTCTCCCACCTGCTCGAGGGCATCCTCGGTCAGCTCGGCGCGGTCACCGGACTCTCGTCGACCGCCGAGCGCCACATCGCCGGCCAGGTCGTCGTCTCGCGCCTCACGACCCCCGAGGCGTACGAGATGCACGCGCTGCTCGCCCTCATGCGCGAGCGCGGGGTCGAGGCCGTCGCGGTGGAGGTGAGCGCTCAGGCGCTGAGCCGCCGCCGCGTCGACGGGATCGTGTTCGACGTCGCGGGCTTCACCAACCTCACGCACGACCACCTCGACGACTACGCCGACATGCGCGAGTACTTCGAGGCGAAGCTGCCGCTGTTCCTCCCCGACCGGTCCCGGCGTGCGGTCGTGTGCGTCGACTCGGAGCAGGGCGCAGAGGTCGTCGCGCGCAGCCAGGTCCCCACGGTCACGGTCGGCACGCCGGCGCTCGCGTCCGACCCCGATGCCGCCGCCGCCGCGGACTGGGTCGTCGAGATCCTCGACGAACGGCAGATCGGCACCGAATTCCGCCTCACGGCGCGTGACGGCCGCAGCCTCACCACCCTCGTCCCCGTGATCGGGCGGCACATGGCCGCCAACGCGGGTCTCGCCATCGTGATGATCCTCGAGGGCGGCTACAGCTGGGACCGCCTCGTCGCCGCGCTCGACGGCCGCCGCGTCGACGCCTACCTCCCCGGCCGCACCGAGCTGGTCTCGGGCGAAACCGGTCCGGCCGTCTACGTCGACTTCGGCCACTCCCCCGATGCGTTCGAGAAGACGCTCGCCGCCGTCCGCCGGGTCACGCCCGGCAAGGTCGTGATGCTCTTCGGCGCCGACGGCGACCGCGATGCCACGAAGCGCCACGACATGGGGCGCACCGGGGTGGAAGGCAGCGACATCCTCATCATCACCGATCACCACCCGCGGCACGAGGACCCGGACTCGATCCGGGCGACCCTCATCGAGGGCGCACGCCGTGCGCGACCGGATGCCGAGATCCACGAGTTCTCACCGCCCGAGCGGGCGATCATCGAGGCCGTCGCGCTCGTCGGCGACGGGGACGCGATCCTCTGGGCGGGCCCGGGTCACCAGGACTATCGCGACATCCGCGGGGTCCGCACGCCGTACTCGGCGCGCGAGCTCTCCCGTCGCGCGCTGCGCGCCGCGGGCTGGCCGGTGCCCGAGCCGCACTGGCCGGTGCCCTACCCCGACGACGTGACGCCGGCATCCGATCCGCTGCGTCCGGCGTTCCCCGACGCCTAGCCTGCCTCAGGCGGCTGCCGCGATCTCGCGATCGGCCGTCTCGCGCGCCCAGCGCTCGGCCTCGGCCAGGCTCTCCCGGGTGAGCGCGTCGGGGGCCTCGTGCCGATCCACGACCCGCTGCACGGTGTCGAGGATGCCGAGGAAGCTCAGCCGCCCCTCGTGGAAGGCGTCGACGGCCTGCTCGTTCGCGGCGTTGAACACGGCGGGGAACGTTCCGCCCGCCCGGCCGACGCTCTTGGCGAGCCGGACGGCCGGGAACGCGGCATCGTCGAGCGGCTCGAAGGTCCAGGATGCCGCGACCGACCAGTCCAGCGGGCGCCCCACGCCCGCGACGCGGTGCGGCCAATCCAGACCGAGCGAGATCGGCAGCCGCATGTCGGGCGGAGATGCCTGGGCGATCGTGGAGCCGTCGGAGAACTCGACCATCGAGTGCACGATGGACTGCGGGTGCACGACGACGTCGATCTCGCCGTAGGCGACGCCGAACAGCAGATGCGCTTCGATCACCTCGAGGCCCTTGTTGACGAGCGTGGCCGAGTTCGTGGTGACCACTCGGCCCATGTCCCACGTCGGGTGGGCGAGCGCCTCGGCCGGGGTCACGTTCTCGAGTGAGCTCCGGCTGCGCCCGCGGAAGGGACCCCCCGACGCCGTCAGCACGAGCCGCCGGACCTCGGCGCGATCTCCCGACCGCAGCGCCTGCGCGATCGCGGAGTGCTCGGAGTCGACCGGCACGATCTGCCCGGGGCGGGCGAGCGCCGTCACGAGGTCGCCGCCGACGATCAGGGACTCTTTGTTGGCCAGGGCCAGCGCGCGTCCGGTCTCGAGGGCCGCCAGGGTCGGTCCGAGACCCACCGACCCCGTGATGCCGTTGAGCACCACGTCGGCCTCGACATCCCGCACCAGCTGCTCCGCCTCGGCGGCACCGAGGGCGATGCTGTCGACGCCGAACTCAGCGGCCTGCGCCTCGACGGCGGCACGGTTCGAGCCCGCGGAGAGCCCGACGACCTCGAAGCGGCCCGGGTTCGCCCGGATGACGTCGAGCGCCTGCGTTCCGATCGAGCCGGTGGAGCCGAGGACGAGGACGCGTCGCATCGCGCCAGCCTATCGGCGACGCCTGCTACTGCTCGGTGACCTCGACGATCTCGAGCGCGAACACGAGCGTCTCGCCGGCGAGTTCGTGCTCGCTCGAGCCCGCTTCGCCGTAGCCGCACGTCGGCGACATCGTGACGAGCACCTTCGAGCCGACCGTCTGGCCCTCGAGCGCGCGCTTGAATCCGGCGACCACACCCGTGGTCTGGAAGGTCGCAGGCTCGCCGCGCTCGTAGCTCGAGTCGAACGTCGAGCCGTCGCTCCACTTCACCCCGGTGTAGTTCACGGTGACCGTGTCGCCGGGCTCGACCGTTGCGCCGTCGCCCTCTTCGAGGACCTCGACCTGCACGCCGTCCGGCGCGTCACCCTCGGGGATCGTGATCGTGGGGGTCCCGTCCTCGGAGTACTCGACCGTCGGGAACACGTCGCCCGGCTCGGTCGCGGCGCACCACGCGTCGGCGGGGGTCACCTCCAGGATGTCGATGACGTAGACGAGTGCGCCGCCGGACTGGCTCTGGGGCGTCGTCACCACGATCCGCGATCCCTCGGTGGCGCATCCGAAGTAGGCGTCGGGTCCGGAGCCGATCGTGATCGGCTGCGGCGGGATGGGCTCGTCGTCGAACCCTGCGGCCTGCACTTCTTCGCCGGTCGCGGCGTCGTAGACGGCGAGCGCATAGGTGACGTAGTCGCCGTCGGCGATCTGGGTGCCGTCGCCCTCGACCGCCACGGTGCGCTCGGCGCTGGTGAACTCGAGCGGTGCGTCGAACTCGACCGTCGGCAGCTCGCCGACCTCACCCGAGACGGAGACGGAGGCCGCGACGTCGCCCTCGGGCACCGCGACGGCGCACAAGTCGCTCGCGGCACCGGTCTCGGTCGGTGTGGGCGTCGACTCGGGAGCCGATCCTGCGCAGCCCGCGAGGAGCACGGCCGACAGAGCGGCGACGGACAGGGCGGCGAGCGGGCGAATGCGCACGGTGAGACCTCGAGTCGATGTCAGGGGACGCTCCATCATTCCGCATGTTTCCTCTGTCTGCGCTGAGAACGGACCATGCCGATGAGGGAATGGAAACGGGAGTACCCTCGACGGGTGACCTCCGATCTCGTGCCAGAAGCGGACGAGCCGACCCCCGACGAGGCGCCTGAGCAGCCGGTGGCCCGCATGG
>NZ_JAYRDE010000037.1:8338-24033 GCF_041909575.1 Microbacterium sp.
CCACCTACTTCATGGGCCGCTTCGTGCTGACGCCCCTCGCCCGCCTCGTCTACCGACCGCGCGTCGAAGGTCGTGGGAACGTCCCGAAGACCGGCCCGGTCATCTTCGCGAGCAATCACCTGTCGTTCATCGACTCGATCGCCATCCCCGTCTCGGCGCCCCGCCCGGTGCACTTCCTGGCCAAGGCCAGCTACTTCGACGGCCCCGGATTCAAGGGGTGGGTCTCGAAGGAGTTCTTCACGGCGATCGGCGCCATCCCCGTCAACCGCGGTGCGGGTCAAGCCGCGCTGGACGCGCTGGACCAGCAGCGCGTGCTGCTCGAGCACGGCAGTGCCGTCGCGCTGTACCCGGAGGGCACGCGATCGCTCGACGGCCGCCTGTACAAGGGCCGCACGGGCGTCGCCTTCCTCGCCCTCCAGACCGGCGCCCCGGTCGTTCCGGTCGGGCTCGTGGGCACCGACAAGGTCATGCCGGTCGGCGCGAAGCGCCCGTCCCTCAGCCACCGCGTCACCGTCAAGTTCGGGCAGCCGCTCGACCTGTCCCACCACGGTCCCGCGAACTCCGGCCGTGCCCGCCGGCTCGCGACCGACGACATCATGGCCGCCATTCACGCCCTCTCGGGTCAGGAGCTGGCCAACGCGTACAACGAGGTCCCCGCGCACACCCCGATCGAGCGCATCAAGCAGGTCCTCCCGCACGAGCGCCGCTGAGGCCTACTCCCCCGCGACGACGATCGTGGGCTCGTGGCGCACCGGGAAGTTCACCGAGTTCGCGATGAAGCACCATGCGTTGGCCTGCGCATGGGCGGCGGTCGCGGCATCCGTCATCGACGCCTCGGCCACCGTCACGCGCGGCCGCAGCACGACCTCGCGGAACGCTCCGCCCCCGCGTCCGTCCTCGACCATGAGCCCGGATGCGTCGTCCTCGTAGCCGATGACGATCACCCCCGCCTGCACGCACGCGTGGAGGTAGGACAGCAGGTGGCACTCGCTCAGCGAGGCGAGGAGCAGGTCCTCCGGGTTCCAGCGCGACGGGTCTCCCCGGAAGGGCTTGTCGGACGAGGCGAGCAGGGTCGGCTTGCCGACGACCTCCACCGTCGAGGAGCGGTCGTAGTCGCGGTACCCGGAGGTGCCGGTCCCCCGGTCGCCGGTCCACGTGGTCCGGACGGAGTATCGATGCTCACCCAACATGTGCACAGTCTGTCATGCGGGCCCGTGACGACTCGGCGGTAGGCTGGCCGGGTGCCGCAGACCTTCGCCGCAGCCGACGCCGTCGAGCTCGCCGTCGTCGACCGCAGCGGATTCATCGAGTCGCGGCACGCCGGCATCGCCGTCGTCCTCGGCGCCGACGGGACGATCGTGGAGCGGCTGGGCGACCCGTCCGCGCTGATCCTCCCCCGCTCGAGCCTCAAGCCGCTGCAGGCGCTCGCCTGCGTCTCGGCGGGCGCGTCCCTCGACGGCGTGCGGCTCGGCCTCGCCACCGCGAGCCACTCGGGCACGGACCGCCACGTCGCCGTCGTGCGCGACATCCTGCAGGCCGCCGGTCTCGGCGAGGAGTCCCTGGGCTGCCCGCCCGCGTGGCCCAGCGATCCCGACACCCGCGACGAGCTCGTGCGCGATCGCGCCGAGCCCGCGCGCATCCGCATGAACTGCTCGGGCAAGCACGCCGCGATGCTGCTCGCCTGCGCCGCGAACGGGTGGGATGCCGCGACCTACCTGTCGCCGGAGCATCCGCTCCAGCTCCACGTCCGCGAGGTCGTGGAGCGCCTGCTCGGCGAGAAGGCGTCGGCCGTCGCGATCGACGGCTGCGGCGCGCCGGTGTACGCCACGACGCTGTTCGGCCTCGCCCGGGCGATCCACCGTATCGGCAACTCCTCGGCGACCTCGCCGTTCGCCCTGCACCGCAGCGCCGGGACTCTCGTCCAGGCCGTGCGGGACGACCCGTGGACGATCGACGGTCCCGGGCGCCCCGACACCATCGTGATCGAATCGCTCGGCGTGTTCGCGAAGGGCGGCGCCGAGGGCGTGATGGTCATGGTCGCCCCCGACGGGACGACCGTTGCCCTCAAGATGCTCGACGGCAGCGGGCGGGCCGCGACGGCGGTCGCCCTCCGGCTCCTCGAGCGAGCGGGTGCCCTGGCCCCGGCCGATGTGGCGGCCACCATGCAGAAGCTTCCCCTGTCGATCTCCGGCGGCGGGCAGGTTGTCGGGGCGATCCGCCCCGCGTTCTAGAGGCGCTCCCACGAGGAGCCCGAGCGCTCCAACGGCGGAGCGGAAAGGATCACACGATGAGGATCAGCGTCCCCACCGAGGTGAAGAACAACGAGTACCGCGTGGCGCTCACTCCCGCGGGCGTCCACGACCTCGTCGCGGCCGGGCACGAGGTGTTCGTGCAGCGCGGCGCGGGCCTCGGGTCGTCGATGCCCGACAGCGAGTACGAGGCCGCCGGCGCGAACCTGCTCGACGACGCCGCCGAGGTGTGGGCGCGGGCCGAGCTGCTGCTGAAGGTCAAGGAGCCGATTGCGAGCGAGTACCAGTACTTCCGCGACGACCTCGTGCTGTTCACCTACCTCCACCTCGCGGCGGACCGACCGCTCACCGATCGACTGGTCGCCGACGGCGTGACCGCGATCGCCTACGAGACCGTCCAGGTCGCGGGTGGCGGACTGCCGCTGCTGGCGCCGATGAGCGAGGTCGCCGGGCGCCTCGCGCCGATGGTCGGCGCGTCGACGCTGATGCGCTCGGCGGGCGGGCTCGGCCTGCTCATGTCGGGCGTCCCGGGCACCCGTCCCGCGCGCGTGACCGTGATCGGCGGCGGGGTCGCCGGCGCCAACGCGGCCGTCATCGCGGTCGGCATGGGCGCGGACGTGACCGTGTTCGACACGAACGTGCAGCGCCTGCGCTACCTCGACGACCACTTCCAGGGCCGCATCAAGACGGCGGCCTCGAACCCCTTCGACCTCGACCGGGCGGTGGTGGACTCGGATCTCGTGATCGGGTCGGTGCTCATCCCCGGGGCGAAGGCGCCCAAGCTCGTGACGAACGAGATGGTGTCGCGCATGCGGCCGGGCAGCGTCCTGGTGGACATCGCGGTCGACCAGGGCGGATGCTTCGAGGACACCCGTCCCACGACGCACGCCGATCCCACCTTCACGGTGCACGGCAGCGTGTTCTACTGCGTCGCCAACATGCCCGGCGCGGTGCCCAACACCTCGACGTCGGCGCTGACCAACGCGACCCTGCCCTACATCCGGCAGATCGCGCGACGCGGCTGGAAGGACGCGCTGCGCGCCGACGCCGCGCTCGCGGGCGGCCTGAACGTCGTCGGAGGCGCGGTCGTCAACGCCGGCGTCGCGACGGCCCACGGTCTGGAGCCTGCGCCGCTCGAGCCCGCTCTGGCCTGAGCCTTCACCGGATCAGGCGATTCGGCCGGATCAGGCGCGCACCGCGCGAATCGGCCTGTTCTCATCGAATCGCCTGATCCGGCTCCGAGCGGTGAGCCGGACGGATGCCGCGCCTCGCGTTCTGCGCCGGGCGCGGCATCCGTCCGTTTCCCCACTCACCGTGCGCGAAAAGACTGCCGCGTCGCGCGACACGCCGGCCGGTGGATGCTTCGCCACGGCGTGTCTGATTACGCGGCAGTCATTTCGCACGAGGTGGGGGGCTCGGGCGAGGGCCGCGACCTCAGGTGAGGCCGCCGTCGATCGAGCGGCCGAAGTCGGCCGGGTCGTCGGGCACCAGCACGGGCGTCTCGCGGTTGAGGCTCTCACCGCGGAAGAAGGGCTTCGACCGCGGGAAGAGGAACCACAGCACCATCAGGACGACGCCGAAGGCGAGGGCGCCGATGCCCAGGACGAAGGTGCCGCCGATGCCGAGGAGCACGGTGTAGCCGTAGTCGACGTCGTACATGTCGATGGCCGACTGGATGAACGCGTAGGTGAGCATCCCGGCACCGAGCAGCGGGAAGAGGAACTTGTAGAAGAAGTTCCTGGCCGAGCTGAACAGCTCGCGCCGGAAGTACCAGACGCACGCGTAGCCGGTGATCGCGTAGTAGAACGCGATCGCGAGACCGAGCGACAGGATCGAGTCCTGCAGGATGTTGTCGCTGATGAGGGTCATGCCGACGTAGTAGACGATCGCCACGACGCCCATGACCAGGGTCGAGAACGAGGGCGTCTTGTAGCGCGGGTGCACGGTGGCGAACCGGCGCGGCAGCGCCTTGTAGGCCGCCATCGCGAGCGTGCCGCGGGCGGTCGGGAGGATGGTCGTCTGGGTGGAGGAGATCGCCGAGATCATCACGGCCACGACGAGGACCCAGCCGAGCGGTCCCAGGAGGCCGTCCTTGATCGCGAGGAAGAAGTCGTCGGCGTTCGCCTCGTTGCCCAGTCCGGTTCCGGTCTCGCCGAGGCCGGCGTACATCATGGCGGCGACGGTGACGCCGACGTAGGTCACGAGCAGGATCACGGTGGTCAGGAGCGCGGCCCGGCCCGGGATGCGCTTGGGGTCCTTCGTCTCCTCGTTCAGCGCGAGGCACGTGTCCCATCCCCAGTAGATGAACAGGGCGAGGAGGATCGCCTCGATGAAGCCCGACCACTCCGTGAAGGCGAAGGGGTTGAACCACGCCCAGTCGAACGGCGTCGGGTCGGGCGCCGTGCCGGCGAAGAAGTGCCACAGTGCCGCGACGACGAAGATGGCGAGGGCGGCGTACTGGATGGCCAGGAGCACGTTCTGGATGCGCTCGCCGATCTCGACGCCGCGCCAGCTGACCCAGGTCATGGCGGCGATGAAGACGACGCCCGTCGCGGTGACCAGTGGGACGTTGTCGGACAGGAGCGCGTCCTCCGACGTGCGGACGATGCCGTCGATCAGCGCCCAGAAGTAGATCCCCGCGATCTGTGCGAGGTTGGCCAGCACGACCATTCCCGCCACGGCGACACCCCAGCCGCCGAGCCAGCCGACCCAGGGGCCGAACGCCTTCGTGCCCCACGTGAAGGTGGTGCCGCAGTCCGGGACCTCGCTGTTGAGCTCGCGGTAGGCGAAGGCGATGAACAGCATCGGGATGAAGGCGATGACGAACGCGATGGGCGCCTGCGCGCCGACGGCGAGCACCACGAACCCGAGGGTCGCGACCAGCGAGTAGACGGGAGCGGTCGAGGCGAGGCCGATGACCGTCGAGCCCCACAGTCCCAGTGTTCCTGCTGCCAGTCCCTTGCCTGCGGGGCGTTCGAGGTCGATCGGAGATGTAGCCACACAGCGAAGCTATGGGGCCCCCCGGGGGCGGTCAAGGCCGGACGGGGGACGGTTCGGCCGGAGTTGCGGCGAGGGAAGGACGATGCGGACGGGCTCGGCTCCGGCCGCCACGAGCCATGCGCGTCCGCGTCCGGGCTCGCAGTACGGCGCCAGGTCCCGCGATCCGGTGAGCAGGCGCAGCTCGGCGGCGCAGGATGAGTCCACGACCAGCTCGTGGTCCCCGCGGACATCGGCCAGCAGGCGCCAGTGCCGCTGCCAGTCGTCGGGCTCGCCCGTCACGAGGACGGCACCCTCGGCGACGATCGACGGGTCGGTCGCGTAGGCGTCGACGTCGACGATCCGGATGCCTCGTTCCTGCCACTGCGCGAACGCACTGCGGACCGAAGGCGACCGGCGTGAGACGAATCCCGTGAGCGGCGCCGTCGGCCGCCATTCACGGACGGCAGGAAGCGACGGGTCAGCGAGCGGTGGCGCAGCGGCCACCTGGACCTCGACGCCGTCCACCACGCCCCGGCCCGCGGGCTGACCGGAACGGAAGGAGCCGGGGTCTCCCCCGGCCGCCACGTGCTCGGCTCGGGTCGGGAAGGAGAGCAGGAGGCGGCGAGGGAAGTGATCGACGAGCCGGGAGAGCGCGCCCACGACCCGCCGCGCGGACGCGATGACGAGGAATCCTCCGGCGCCGGCCGTTCGGAGGAGATCCTCGAGCCGTTCGATCACGACCTGCGCGTGGTCGGGGGGCAGGCGCGCGGCGAGCGTGTCGAGGTCGTCGATGCAGACGACCGTGCCGGGACCGGGGGGCTCCGAGGCCAGGGCCGCCACGACATCCCACGTGCCCTCCGCGTCGGCGGGAACCCGCACGACGCGTGCCGGCGCCTGCGCGGTGATGAGGCTAAGCGCGTTGCTCGTGCCGGAGCCCGGGCCTCCGACCACGAGCAGCGCACGGTCGGCGAGGTCGAGCGTCACCGCTCGCTGGCGCTGCAATGCGGGCTCGTCGGCCAGGCCGAGGAGGAGACCCTCGCGCCCCGGCGCGTAGGAGCGGAGTTCGTCGAGCGACAGGCGCCGCGGAAGCTCGGGCAGCCAGGGCCGTCGCGGGGCAGGACCGCCGCGCGGCTCCGCCGCCGCTGCCACGTCGTCGGGCCCGGACAGGGCGATGCGGACCCGTCGCGGGCGCGCGTCGCCCGCTCGCCGCACGAGTGCCTGCCCCCGACCCTCCGGTCCGCCCGGGAGGTGGGCCGCTTCGTCGGTGCCGATCACCGTGCGACTGTCGGAGGCATCCGTCACCCGCAGGCTGATGCGCAGGGGGCAGTTCGCGAGCAGGCTCTCACGGATCACGCCGGCCGACCGCTGCGTGCCGAGGATCAGGTGGATGCCGAGGGCCCGGCCGCGGGCGGCGACATCGGCGAAGACGGCATGCAGTTCGGGATGCTCGCCGAGCAGCGCCGCGAACTCGTCGACCACCACCACGAGCCGGGGCAGGTCGACGCGGGAGTCGAGGATGTCACGGGCGCCGGCGGCGGAGATCGCGGCCTCGCGCCACCGCACCTCGGCCCGGAGGCTCTCGATCGCACGCCGGGCACCCGACCCGTCGAGATCGGTGATCACGCCCGTGACGTGCGGGACGGTGCGGAGGACGTCGAACGCGGTGCCGCCCTTGAAATCCGCCAGCAGGAAGGTGACCTCGTCCGGTGCGTAGGTGCGGCACAGCGACAGGATCCACGTGACGAGCAGCTCGCTCTTGCCCGATCCGGTCACGCCCGCCACGACGGCATGCGGCCCGTCGGATACGAGGTCGACCGCCGCCGGGACGGCGCCTTCGACGCCGATGACCGCCGCGAGCCCGCCCGCTCGGGCGACGGCGAGGTCGAGGAGCGGAGCGAGCTCGACGGGGCCGTCGTTCCGGGCGACCAGGCCCAGCGTGCGCTCGGCTCGCAGGGCGAGGGCGTCGGCGATGGCAACAGCCTGGTCGCGCGCGAGCGCCTCGGTCCGCACCTCGGAGGACTCGTCGGCGCGCTCCAGGCGGGCGGCGTGCGGCGAGCGCACGGTGAGGACCGTGCCGCAGCGCGGCGGAACCGGATCGCCCGGCCGGCGCGTCGCGATGACGATGTCGGCATCGGCCGGCACGGTCTCGCCCGGACCGACGAGTGCGAGACGTCGAGCCCCGGGGGCGGCGCGGTGAGGCAGTCGCTCCATCCACGCGCTCTCGGCGGCGGGCTCGCCCACCAGCTCGAGTTCGCCGGGCGGAAGCGCGAGACACAGCTGGAGGGCGAGAGCACGCTGCACGGCCTCGGCGGGCATCGGCGGGCCGACCACGACGACGCCCTGGGTGGCCGGCACGACGACGGGCGCATCCGTCAGCCGCGTCGCGCGGGCGCGCACCGCCGCGGAGTCCGGATCGCCGTCGCCCCCGCTGACCCGTACGCCGCTGAGCACCTCCCCCTCCCCGACGACGAGCGCGTCCGCTCTGTCGGCGGAGTGCCGCCACACCTCCTCGTCCCGCGCGACGAACGCGGCGACGTCGGGATGCTGCGCCCATGCGCGTCGCCGCTCGGCCTCGTGGCGGACGTCGATCGCTCGGGACACGTCGGCGCGGGCGCGTGCGGATTCCGCGGCATGACGCCGGCGGTCCCGGCGCGCGCTGCGCGCGGCATCCGCCACGGCCGCCACCGCGATCAGCGGCCCGAGAGCCGCCATCCAGAGGGAGAGGATCGATCCGGTCACGAGCCACAGCCCGACGGCGCCGACCACCGGCACCACGGCGGCCACGACCGGGAGCGGCGGGCGCGCGGGAGGCGTCCAGGCCGCGGGGAGCGCGAGAGGTTCACGCGGGTCGTCGGCGGGTGCGACGAGGGCGGAGAAGGCGGGAGCCGGCGGGAAGTGCACACTCCAGTGCACCGCGGGAAGGTCTCACACCCGCAGGGCGGCGCCCGATCCGTGGAGAATCGGCCTCAGTCCCGTGCTGTGGAGGAGTCGCAGTCGCCCTCGCGGTCGGAGTCGCCCTCGCCCGCGGAGCCCTCGTCCGCAGAGGCCTCCTCAGCCGCATCCTCGGCATCGTCGCCGGCAGCCGGGGTCGAGGCAGGCGAACCCACGTCGAGCACGATGATGGTGATGTTGTCGCGGCCGCCGTTCTCGAGCGCGGCGTCGAGCATCGCGGTCGCCGCAGCGGCCGGATCGGCGTTCGCGTCGAGGAAGTGACGGATGCCGTAGTCCGTGAGCTCCTTCGTCAGCCCGTCCGAGCAGACGACGAAGCGGTCGCCCTGGGCGACTTCGAGGCGCACGTAGTCCGGCGTCACGCCTTCGCTCGGTCCGACGGCGCGCGTGATGACGTTGCCGTACGGGTGGTTCTCGGCCTCCTCGGGGCTGAGGCGTCCCGAGGCGATGAGCTCCTGGACCACCGAGTGGTCGGTGGTGATCTGGACGATCGCGCCGTCGCGCACGAGGTAGACCCGCGAGTCGCCGATGTTGAGCGTCACCCAGTGGGCCACGTCGCCGCTCGTGTCGAGGTACACGCCCGTGAGGGTCGTGCCGGTGCCGTCGTCGGTCGCCTCGGGGTGCGAGGCGATGTCCTTCACCGCGCGTGCGAGCGCCTTCTCGATCGTGTGGGGGTTCACCGTTCCGGACTCGGTCATCGCCTTGAGCCGGTCGATGGTGCTGGCGCTGGCGATCTCGCCGCCGACGTGCCCGCCCATGCCGTCGGCGACGACGAAGAGCGGATACTCGGCGAAGACGGCGTCCTGATTGACCTCGCGGCGACGGCCCGTATCGGTGACTGCCGCCCACGCGAGATCCAGCGATCCGCCCGGCACGGGAACCGTGCGCGAATGGGTGGAGACCTCGGGCACGCCTGTCCTCCCGATCGACGTTCGCGGGGCCTGGCGGCCTGCCGCGTCCTCACATACTAGTGGGTTCCCCCGCCTCGCCTTCGGCGGCGGGCCCCGCAGACGCGCCGGATGCCGCGGCGCCGACGGTCACCGGATCCACCAGCACCTCCTCGTCCATGGGCGCCTCGAACTGCGCGTTGTAGAGCCGCCAATAGGCGCCCTTCGCCGCGAGGAGCTCGTCGTGGGTGCCCTGTTCGACGATCGATCCGCTCTCCATGACGAGGATGAGGTCGGCGTCGCGGATCGTGGAGAGCCGGTGGGCGATCACGAACGCGGTGCGATCCTCGCGCAGTCGCGACATCGCGCGCTGGATGAGCAGCTCCGTGCGGGTGTCGACCGAGCTCGTCGCCTCGTCGAGGATCAGGATGCGCGGATCGGCGAGGAAGGCGCGTGCGATCGTGATCAGCTGGCGCTCGCCCACGCTCAGGTTGGTCGCCTCGTCGTCGAGCAGCGTGTCGTAGCCCTCGGGCAGCGCATGGACGAAGCGGTCGACGTAGGCGGCCGTGGCCGCGGCGAGGATCTCCTCCTCCGAGGCATCCGGGCGCCCGTAGGCGATGTTCTCGCGGATGGTCCCCGAGAACAGCCACGTGTCCTGCAGCACCATGCCGGTGCGCGAGCGCAGGTCGTCGCGCGACATGCGGCGGGTGTCCACGCCGTCCAGCGTGATGCGCCCCGCGTCGACGTCGTAGAACCGCATGATGAGGTTCACGAGCGTCGTCTTGCCGGCACCGGTCGGGCCTACGATCGCCACCGTGCTTCCCGGCTGGGCCGCGAGCGACAGGTCGTCGATCAGCGGCTCGTCCTCGACGTAGCGGAACGAGACGTCCTCGAACGCGAGGCGGCTCGCGTGGTCGGGCGCGGTCTGGGCCTCCTCGTCGTCGGGGTCCTCCTCGGGCTGATCGAGGAGCTCGAACACCCGCTCGCCGCTGGCGACGCCGGACTGCAGCAGGTTCGCCATGGAGCCGAGCTGGCTGAGCGGCTGCGTGAACTGCCGGGAGTACTGGATGAACGCCTGCACGTCGCCGATCGACAGCAGTCCGGCGGCGACCTGGAGGCCGCCCACGACGGCGATCGCGACGTAGACGAGGTTCCCGACGAACATCATCGCGGGCATGATGATGCCCGAGATGAACTGGGCGCCGAAGCTCGCCCGGTAGAGCTCCTCGTTCTCGGCGCGGAAGTCCGCCTCGACCTCCTTCTGGTGGCCGAAGACCTTCACGATCGCGTGCCCGGAGAACGTCTCCTCGACGCGTGCATTCAGGATGCCGGTCGACGTCCACTGCGCGACGAACAGCTTCTGCGAGCGCCGGGCCACGAGCACCGTGATGAGCACGGTGAGGGGGATGGTGACGAGCGCGATCACGGCGAGCAGCGGCGAGATGAGGAACATCATCACCAGCACGCCGACCACCGTCAGCAGCGAGATGACCACCTGCGACAGCGTCTGCTGCATCGTCTGCCCGATGTTGTCGACGTCGTTCGTCACGCGACTGAGCAGCTCGCCGCGCTGCACCTTGTCGAAGTAGGAGAGCGGCAGCCGCTGGATCTTGTCCTCGACGTCGAGCCGGAGCCGGTGTTGGGCGCGCGGCACGATCCCGGTGAGGAGACGCGCCGGGAGCCAGCCGAAGAGGCTCGCCAGCACGTACACCGCGAGGACGCCGGCGAGGATCCAGGCCAGCTGCTCGAAGTCCACCCCCGCCCCGGGAACGAAGTCCATCGCGGCGATCATGTTCGCCTGATCCTGATCCCCCTGTGCGATGAGCCCGTCCACCACCTGCTGCTTGGTGGCCCCCGGAGGGGTCTGGAGAGACACGAAACCGGCGAACACGACGTTCGTGGCGTTGCCGAGGAGCTTCGGCCCGATCACGCTCAGCGCCACGGACAGCACCGAGAAGACGAGGACGACGATCAGGAGCGGCCTGTCCGAGCGCAACGTCGCGAGCAGCCGCTTCGCACTCGGCCCGAAGCTCTTGGCCTTCTCGCCGCCGGCGACCTGTCCCATCGGGCCGCGCTGGAGGGGCATTCGCTGCTGCGGCCCCCGCTGCATGCCGCTCATGCCGCCGCCTCCGCCGTGAGCTGGGATTCCACGATCTCGGCGTACGTCTCGCAGGTCTCGACGAGCTCGTCGTGGGTGCCGATGCCCACCATGCGCCCGTGGTCGAGCACGATGATCTGGTCGGCGTGGCGGATGGTCGAGACCCGCTGGGCCACCACGAGCCGCGTCGCGTCGGGCAGGCGGGTGTCCAGGGCGCGGCGGAGCGCGGCATCCGTCCCGAGGTCCAGCGCCGAGAACGAGTCGTCGAAGATGTACACCTCGGGCCGCTTCACGAGGGCGCGCGCGATGGCGAGCCGCTGACGCTGGCCGCCCGACACGTTCGTGCCGCCCTGGGCGATCGGCGCCTCGAGGCCCTCGGGCATGGCCGACACGAAGTCGCGGGCCTGCGCGAGGTCGAGGGAATCCCACAGCTCGTCGTCGGTCGCCTCGGCGTTGCCGTAGCGGAGGTTCGAGGCGACCGATCCGGAGAACAGGAAGGCCCGCTGCTGCACGAGGCCGATCCGCTGCCACAGCTCGTCGGGGTCGTACTCTCGGACGTCGACGCCGTCGACGCGCACCGCGCCGGCCGTGACGTCGAACAGCCGGGCGACGAGCCCGATCAGAGTCGTCTTGCCGGCGCCGGTGGAGCCGATGATCGCCGTCGTGGTGCCGGGCTCGATCGTGAAGGTGATGTCGCGCAGCACGGGGTCCTCCGCACCGGGGTAGGCGAAGTCGACGCCGTCGAACTCGACGCGTCCCGCCGGCACCGGCGCGGGCGCGGGCTCACCGGGCGCGGCGACCGACGGCTCGGTGTCGAGGACCTCGCCGATGCGGTTCGCGCACACCGCCGCGCGCGGGATCATCACGAACATGAAGGTCGCCATCATGACGCCCATGAGGATCTGCATGAGGTACTGCAGGAAGGCGAAGAGCGTGCCGATCTCCACGCCGTTCTCCTGCACCTGGAAGGCCCCGAACCAGATGACCGCGACGCTGGACACGTTCATGACGAGCATCACCGCGGGGAACATCAGCGCCATCAGGTTGCCGGCGCGCAGCGCGGTCTCCTGCACCTCGTCGCTCGCCGCGGCGAACCTGACGCGCTCCTCGCGCTCGCGCACGAACGCGCGGACGACGCGGATGCCGGTGAGCTGCTCGCGCATGATCTGGTTCACGCGGTCGATGCGCTTCTGCATCTTCGTGAAGGCCGGGACCATCCGCCACACGATCGCGCCGACGATCACGAGGAGCACCGGGATCGCGACGGCCATGAGCCACGACAGCCCCGCGTCCTGGCGCACCGCCATGATCACGCCGCCGATCGCGAGCATCGGCGCCGAGATCATCAGCGTGGCCGACACCTGCACCAGCATCTGCACCTGCTGCACGTCGTTGCTGTTGCGGGTGATCAGCGAGGGCGCGCCGAACTGGCCCACCTCGCGCTGTGAGAACGCGACCACGCGGTGGAAGAGGTCGCCGCGCAGGTCTCGGCCCATCCCCATCGCGAGCCGGGACCCGAAGTACACCGCGACGATCGCGCACGCGACCTGCACGACGGTGATGGCGAGCATGACCCCGCCGGTCTGCCAGATGTACGGGATGTCGCCGGTGACGACGCCGTTGTCGATGATGTCGGCGTTGAGGGTCGGCAGCAGCAGCGAGGCGATCGACTGCGCGAGCTGGAACACGACGACGGCGACGATGAGCGCCCAGGCGGGACGCAGATAGCGCACGAGGAGCTTTCCGAGCACGGTGGTCCTTCCGGTGCGCGAGGGCCGCCGCAGACCGCGAGCGTGCGCACAGAGTGCGACGCTACGCCTCGCGGCGCGCGCGTGACAAACCTCCGGCGTACGCCCTCGGCGAACCGCCACGCGGTGCCGGGCGAGCGGGGATCAGACGCGCGTGCCGGGATCGTCCGGGAGGGGGAAGAGCGCGTCGATGGCCGCTGCGTCCTCCGCCGTCGGGGACCAGGCGGATGCTGCGGCCGCGTTCGCCCGGATCTGATCGGGCGACGTGGCACCGGCGATGACGCTCGCGAGCGACGGGCGGGAGAGCAGCCAGCCGAACGTGGCCTGGAGCATCGAGATGCCCCGCTCGTCGCAGAACGCCTGGAACGCCTCCAGCGCATCCCACGGCGCCTCCTGCCACACGTGCTGGCGCTGGCGCATGATGCGCGTGTCGGCCGGTGCGTGGTCGCGCGTGAACTTGCCGGTGAGCAGGCCGTTGTGGAGCGGGAAGTACGGCAGGAATCCGAGCCCGAACCGCTCGACGGCCGGCAGCACCTCGCGCTCCGCCGCCCGCGCCAGGAGGCTGTAGTGGTTCTGCGCCGACACGAACGGCACGCCCGCGCGCTCTGCGGCGACGTAGTGCGCCTCCGCGATCTGCCAGCCGGCCAGGTTCGAGTGTCCGATGTAGCGCACCTTGCCCTCGCGCACGAGGTCGGCCAGCACGTCGAGCGTCTCCTCGATGGGCGTCTGCGGGTCGGGCGTGTGCAGCTGGTAGAGGTCGATCCACTCGGTCTGCAGACGGCTGAGGGATGCCTCGACCGCGGCGCGCACGTAGGACCGTGACGCCTTCGACCCGGTCACGCCGTAGCCCATGTCGCGTCCGGAATGCCCGAACTTCGTCGCCAGGATCACCCGGTCCCGGCGCCCTCGGAGCGCCTCGCCCATGAGCGTCTCGGACAGGCCCGGGTCCTTGCCGTACATGTCCGCGGTGTCCAGGAACGTCACGCCCGCGTCGATCGCGGCATCCAGCACCTCGCGGGTGCCCTCGAGGGTCTCGGTGCGCGTTCCGGGACGGCCGAAGTTGTTGCAGCCGAGACCGACGGCCGACACGAGGAGGCCGGAGGCGCCGACACGACGGAGGGGGACGGATGCTGCGGAGCTCATGCCTCCACGTTATCCGGCGCGCACTCACGCCGAATCCCCGGATCTCCGTCGAACCCCGGGGCGTCGTCCGGCAACTCGGCCAGGATCCAGTGATTCGGCGACGACCGCCGGCCAGAACGCACGGCGGCCCCCCACCGCGAGGTGAGGGGCCGCCGGGGAACGCTACGGCTTGGGCTCTTCGGGAGCGGTCGGCGCGTCAGGGGATGCCGGAGGCTCGGTGCTCGCCGGCGGCTCGGTCGCAGCCGGCGGGGCGGCGGCGGGAGGCGGCGTGACCGGAGGCTCGGTCGCAGCCGGCGGTGCAGCCGGCGGTGCGGGCGGGGCCGCGGGGCCGGCCGGCGGCGCCGGCGGCGGGGTGTAACCGGCGGGCGGCTGGTAGCCGGCCGGAGGGGCGTAGCCCGCGGGAGCGGTCGCGACGTTGGCCGGGTAGCCGCCTGCCGGGACCTGAGGCGGGATGCCCGACCAGTTGGTGTTGTCGGCGAGGAAGTTGCCCGCCCACGGGGCGGCGGGGATGGCGGTGTTCCAGCGCGACTTGTCGAACGCGTTGATGCCGAGCCACACGATCGAGAGGAAGAAGTACAGGATGAGCCAGACGGCTTCCTTCTGCAGCTTCAGGCCCACGCGCCACGCCGCGAGAAGCGTGTAGACGAAGGCGGCGAGGCCGAAGAGCTGCCCGACCACCGGGATCCAGCTCAGGAACGCGGTCGCGCCCCACAGGATCAGCAGCCACCAGGGGTTGAGGTCGCCCAGCTTCACGAAGATCAGCGTGTTGTACACCGGCACCCAGGCGCGCCACTTGCCCTGCACGCCCGCCTTCTCGAAGATCTTCATCAGGAACCACGAGGTGATGACGTATCCCGCGATCGCGAGGATGAACAGGAAGGGAAGCAGGACGAGCCAGACGGCGAGCAGCCCCCCGACTCCGTAGTCGTCGTCGTACATGAACGTCCTCTCCGGAACGATCGTCGGCGTGCCCCGCACACCGAGCAGGGCGCCACGCCCCGCGGGTCACATGCTAGCGAGGCTCCGGCGACCGTGTCAGCAGACACGACGCAATCCGGGGGCTGACCCCCGCGCCCCGGGTGGGTAGCCTGAGCATCATGAGCGACTCCCCCACCGTCCCGCCCCTGCCCGACCAGCCCGCCGCCGAGGCGGCGCGCGCAGCCGGAGCGCCCGCGGACGCCACGACGCCGACCTACGACCCCGCGACCGATCCGGACGACACCGGGGTCCCGACGTCGCTGCACGACGACGCGGCCGCGGTCGGGCGCGGCTTCTTCGCGGCGCTGTTCGACCTCAGCTTCCGCACGTTCATCACGCGGCGCCTCGCGAGCGTCTTCTACCTGGTCGGGCTCATCGCGATCGCGATCGGGTTCATCGTCTACCTCGTGAACGGCATCGTCGGCGGGGCATCCCTCCTGTGGATCAACGCCGGCGCCGGCATCACCGCGATCATCGCGACGCTCATCATCGTGCCGCTCGTGTCGTTCATCGCGATCATCGCGCTGAGGTTCATCATCGAGGCCGTCGTGGCCCTCATCGCGATCGCCGAGAACACCGAGCGCACCGCGCAGCACACGCGCCGCTGAGGCGCGGTTCCTCGCGTTGGGGGGGGGGGGGCCCCCGGCCGCCGCCGGGAGGTGGG
>NZ_JAYRDE010000038.1:0-24018 GCF_041909575.1 Microbacterium sp.
CGAGGACGACCTGCCCGACGAGTGGCAGGACTACTACAAGGCCAACGTCGAGTTCTTCGACGATGTGGGCTCGCCCGGCGGTGCAGCCAAGGTCGGCGTGATCCACACCGATCACCCGATCATCGCCGCGCTCCCGCCGCAGGGGGAAGATCATGACTGAGTCGGCATACATTCCGTCCGTGTCCTCTGCCGAGGTCGATGTCGTCATCATCGGCGGCGGTCCGGCGGGCCTCTCCGCCGCCCTCAACCTCGGTCGCGCACGCGCATCGGTCGTGCTGGTCGATGCGGGGCGTCCGCGCAACGCCGCCACCCTCCGCTCCCACGGATTCCTGACCCGGGACGGGATCCCGCCGCTCGAGCTGCGCAAGCTCGCGCGCGCCGAGCTGGCCGCGTACCCGAACGTCACGGTGCTGGACCGCGCCGTCGTCACCGACCTGCTCCCGACGGATTCCCTGAACGGCATGCGCTTCATCGCGGCGCTGCAGGGCCGCGGCGAGCGGACGCCGCCGGCCGTCGCCGCCCGCTCGGTGATCGTCGCCACCGGGCTGCGCGAGACGCTCCCCCGCATCCCGAGCCTGCGCGCCTTCTACGGCATGACCGTGTTCAGCTGCGCCGCGTGCGACGCGTGGGAGCTGCAGGACCGGCCGCTCGCCCTCATCGGCGAGACCCCCGACCTCGCGACCCGCGCACGCCTTATCGCCCGTTGGACGGACCGGCTCACCGTCTTCACCAACGGCGCCGACGTCGTCGACACCGTCGAAGAGGCCGAGCTCGCGGCATCCGGGATCGTCGTCGAACGGCGCCGGATCGACGACCTCGAGGGCGACCGCGGCACCGTGTCGGCCGTCCGCCTCGCCGACGGCACGCGCGTCGAGATCGACGGCGGGTTCGTTCGTCCGCAGTGGTCGCCTGCGCTGGACTTCCTCGCCGGACTCGAGCTCGAGCGCGACCTCGACGGCAACCTCGTGGCCGACCGGTCCGGGCGCACCTCGCTCGCCGGCGTGTACGCGGCGGGCGATGCCGCCTCGCCCGGTCCGCAGCAGCTCATCGTCGCCGCGGGTCAAGGCGCACGGGCCGCAGCCGTGCTCGTGCACGACCTCGTCGGGGTGCGCACCGCGCACTGAGGCCGGCTACCGCCGGGTCTGCTCCGACCCCGACAGCCGCTGGGCGAGGTAGATCGGGATGATCGACACGAGCACGAGCACGACGGCGATCACCGACACGACCGGCGCCTGGTTCGGCCGGAACATGTTGTTCAGGATGTAGATCGGCAGCGTCGTCACCCCGGACCCGGCGGTGAAGGTCGTGACGATGATCTCGTCGAAGCTCAGCGCGAAAGCCAGCATGCCGCCCGCGAGGAGGGCGGAGCGCAGCTGCGGGAACGTCACCAGGCGGAAGGTCGTCCACACGCCGGCGCCCAGGTCGGCGGAGGCCTCCTCCAGATTGGTGCCGGTGCGTCGCAGACGCGCGATGACGTTGTTGAACACGGTGACGATGCAGAACGTCGCGTGCGCGATCACCACCGTCCAGATCGACAGCGGGACGCCCATGATGGTGCGGAAGAAGTTGTTCAGGGCGATGCCGGTGATGATCCCGGGCAGCGCGATCGGCAGGATGATCAGCAGCGAGATCGACTCGCGGCCGAAGAACTCGAACCGCTGCAGCGCGAACGAGATCAGGGTGCCGAGCACCAGGGCGATCACGGTCGAGATGATCGCGACCTGCACGCTGGTCAGCACGGCATCCAGCGCGCCGGCGCTCTGGAACGCCTTCCCCCACCACTCCAGCGTGAGCCCCGGGGGCGGCCATGTCAGCGACGTCGAGGTCGAGAACGAGTTCACCAGCACGACGAAGAGGGGGAGATAGACGACGAGCAGGATGACGCCCGTCACGATCGCGAGGATGACTCGCGCCGGCGTTGAGAGTCGCATGCTCGGTCCTAGAGGTTGTTCAGGGCGCCCGTGCGCCGCACGAGCGCCAGGTAGCCGAAGATGATGACGATCGGGATCAGGGCGATCGCAGCCGCCAGCGGCAGATTGCCGGCCGCTCCGATGTTGGCGTAGATGAGGTTGCCGAGCATCTGGTTCGCGCCGCCCACGATGTTGACCGTGATGTAGTCGCCCAGCGAGAGGGCGAACGCGAAGATCGTGCCGGCGATGATCGCCGGGAAGGCGAGCGGCAGCACGACGCTCCCGAGGGTGCGCCACGTCTTGCCGCCCAGATCCGCCGACGCCTCCAGAAGCGAGTCGGGCACGCGCTCCAGGCCGGCGTAGATCGGCAGGATCACGTACGGCAGCCAGAGGTAGGAGAGCGTGATCACCGTCGCCGTCAGGCCGTACCCGGGAGTGTGCAGACCGAAGGGTGCCAGCAGCCATTCCAGGATCCCCTCCTGCGACAGCACCGACCGCCACGCATAGGCCTTGACGAGATAGCTCGCCCACAGCGGCATGAGCACCGCGATCACGAGCACACGCTGCATGCGGGGCGAGGCAACCTTCGCCATGTAGAACGCGATCGGCAGCGCGATGACGACGTCGATCACCGTGACGAGGAGCGCCACGCCCACCGTGCGCAGGGTGACCGTCTGGTAGAGCGTGCCGGTCACGACGGTGACGATGTTGTCGAGCGTCCAGTCGATGACGATCTCGTTGGTGAACGGATCGACCCGCCAGAACGCCGTCACGAGGAGCAGCGCCAGCGCGACGATGTACACCACGACGAGCCAGAACAGGGGCGCGGCCAGCAGCAGCGACAGGCGCGTGCGCGGATGCGTCGTGAGGAACGAAGAGACGCCGCGCGTCCACCGGCGGGGGGCCGGCGTCGACGTCTTCGGCGCGCTCGAAGGCGGTGCGGGGGAGAGGGTCTCGGTCGTCACGGTTTCCTCTTGATCTCGGGAAGACCGGGGGCGGCGCGGCTTCGCATCGCCGCCCCCGGCGATCGGTCGGGGACTCAGCCCTTGATCTCGGTCCAGGCCTCGGTCCACTTGGAGTAGTCGACGCACTCGACGTCGGTGCGTCCGTCGACGCACTCGGCGATCGGCGTGGTCCAGTACCAGATCTGCGACGCGTACTCCTCGTCGCCTGCGTGGTAGGCCTCGCAGTCGTCGCGGTAGTCGCAGGCCTCCTGGCTCGACGGCGCCTCACCGAAGTAGGCCGTCGCCTGGGCGTTGACCTCGGGGCTGGCGATCCAGTCGAGCCACGCGTAGGCGCAGTTCGGGCTCTTCGCCTCGGACGCGATCATCCAGGTGTCGGACCAGCCGGTCGCACCCTCCTCGGGCAGCACGACCTCGGTGGTCGCGTTGCTCCCCGCGAGGACGTTCTGGATGACCTGCCAGGTCGTGCCGGCGACCGAGTCACCGGTCTCGAACGCCTGGATCTCCTTGAGGTAGTCCGACCAGTACTCGCCGACGTGCTGGCGCTGCTCCTTGAGCAGGTCGACGGCCGCGGCGAACTGCTCCTCGTCGAGGGCGTACGGGTTCTGGATGCCGAGCTCGGGCTGGTGGGTCATCAAGTACACCGCGGCATCCGCGATGTAGATCGGCGAGTCGTACGCCGTGATCTTGCCCGAGTACTCGCTCGCACCGTCGAACACGACGTCCCACGACGTGGGCGCGGGCGAGACGACCTCCGTGTTGTAGAGGAGCAGGTTGGCCCCGTAGCCGTGCGGCACGCCGTAGGACTGGCCGTCGACCGAGTTCCACTCCTTCTCCTTGAGGAAGTCGTAGACGCCCGCGTAGCTCGGGATGAGGTCGGTGTTCACGGGAGCCACGTCGCCCGCGGCGATGAGGCGCAGGGTCGCGTCGCCCGAGGCGGCGATCACGTCGTAGTCGCCGGTCTTCATGAGGTTGACCGCCTCGTCGGACGTGCCGTAGGTCTTCGAGGTGACCTCGCAGCCGGTCTCCTCCTCGAATCCGCTGACCCAGTCCACGGCGGGGTCGTTGCTGCCGTCCTCGACATAGCCCGGCCACGCGAGGATCGAGACCGAGCCCTCGTAGTCGCCGAGCTCGTCGGCCTGCTCGGAGGGTGCGGCGCTTCCGCCGCCGGACGTGCCGCAGCCCGCCAGGACGGCGATCGCGCCGATCGCCAGCGCGGTGCCGGCGATGCGGCCGCCGCGTGATGAGTGCATCATGGGTGTTCCTCTCTCGGTGTGCTGGAACTGCTGTGTGCTCCGGGGGCGGCGCCCCGCGGATCGTGCCGGCTCACGTGCCGGGCGGGATCAGTGACACGACGTCCGAGTCGTGCCAGGTCACGTGCACGCGGTCGCCTCGTTCGTCGTCCGTCGACCGCGACCGGTCGTTGCGCTCGAGGACGGTGACGCGCATGCCCGCGTCCAGGTCGATGACACGACGGATGCCGTGGCCGACGTAGATCGATTCGACCAGCGTGCCGGGTGCCGAGCGCTCCCCCTCGCCCGAGGCCGCCTCGGATCGCAGGGTGAGCTTCTCGGGACGGATCGAGTGCTCGCCGGAGCGCCCGATGAGCGCGGCGGAGCGGTCGTGGTCGAAGAGGTTCGAGGTCCCCACGAAGTCTGCGACGAAGCGGGAGGCGGGCTGCTCGTACAGCTCCCAGGGCGTGCCGAGCTGCTCGATGCGGCCGTCGTGGAAGACCGCCACCCGGTCGGAGAGCGTGAGCGCCTCCTCCTGGTCGTGGGTGACGAAGATGAACGTGATCCCGAGCTCGCGCTGAATCTGCTTGAGCTCGACCTGCATCTGCTCGCGCAGCTTGAGGTCGAGCGCGCCGAGCGGCTCGTCGAGCAGCAGCACCTTGGGCTGCACGACGGTAGCGCGCGCGAGCGCGACGCGCTGCCGCTGTCCCCCGGAGAGCTGTGCGGGCCTGCGGGCGGCCAGCTGCTCCAGCCGCACCGCCTCGAGCGCCTTCATGGCGCGCCGGCGTCGCTCCGCGCGCCCCACGCCGCGCACCTTGAGCCCGTAGGCGACGTTGTCCACCACCGACATGTGCGGGAAGAGCGCGTAGTCCTGGAACACCGTGTTCACGTCGCGGTCGAACGGCGCCTTCTTCGTGACGTCCTGACCGAACAGCTCGATGGTGCCGGCCGTGGGCTGCTCGAACCCCGCGATCAGCCGCAGCACGGTCGTCTTCCCCGAGCCCGAGGGGCCGAGCATCGAGAAGAACTGCCCGGCGCCGATCTCCAGGTCGACGTGGTCGACCGCCGTGACGGCGCCGAACTCCTTGGTGAGTCCGCTCAGCCGGATGGCGGGCTGCTGGTCGGTCATGACCTCTCCTTCGATGTCGATGCAACTAAATCATATGGATCCATATGTCAAAAGATCACCCGTCGTGTTACGGTCGTGTCACGGTTGGGAAGGACGGGCTTTCCGCACCGGGAAGGACCTGATGCCGCACGCCACGGGACGCGTCGACGCCGCCCGCGCGGTGGTGTTCTCGCCGCTCGACGGCACCGGCCGTGCCGAGCTCGTAGAGCAGCGCCTCACCGACGCGATCGTCAGCGGAGTGCTCCACGACGGAGAGCGCCTGCCGAGCGAGTCCGACCTGTCGAGGAGTCTCGGCGTCGCCCTGGTGACGGCACGCGAGGCGCTCGAGGGCATGCGCGACAAGGGGTTCGTCCGCACGCGGCGCGGCCGCGACGGCGGAAGCTTCGTCACCTACGACCGCGACACGGCCGGCCGGATGCTCGGCCGGCGCCTGCGCGACACCAGCCGCATCGAGCTGCGCGACCTCGCCCTCCACGTCTCGGCCATCGCCGGCACGGCCGCCGAGACCGCCGCGACCCGCGCCAGCGAAGACGACGTCGAGAGCCTCACGCGCATCGCCGCGGGGGCGGACCTCGACACCGCGGGTGGATCCCGGCGCGCCGTCAGCCGCTTCCAGCTCGAGGTCGCGGCGATCAGCCAGTCGCCGCGCCTCGTCCATGAGGAGATGCGACTGCAGAGCGAGGCCGGCCCGCTCCTCTGGATGTGCCTGCGGGAACAGGAGTACCGTGACCGCAGCGCCCTCGCACGCACTCGGGTCATCGCCGCCATCCAGGACGTCGCACCGGAGGCGGCCCGCGCCGCGACGATCGCGCACATCGACAGCGCGTTCGAGTGGCTCGTCGACGAACGGGCCCGTGTCGACGCGGAGGGAGACTCATGACCACGATCGCGACCCGATCCCACGCCCAGGTCGCTGCGCACGTCGCCGCGACGATCGACGGCATCTTCGCCATGATCGACGGGTGGCGCGATCACCTCGAAGCCCTGCTGGGTGCGGATGCCGCGCTCAGCGCCGCGCGGGTGGATCCGCTCGTCGAGGCCTTCGCCGTCCCCGCCGTCTCCGGCGAGACGCTCCTCACGGGTGCCGGTTTCGTCGCACAGCCCGGCGTGCTCGCGGACGCCGAGTGGCACCTCGCGTGGTGGCTCGGCGGGACCGGCCGGCCGCTGCGCCGCCTCGCCACGATCGATGACCCCTCGCACGATCAGTTCCGCGACTACACCGCCCTCGAGTGGTGGCGCGTGCCCACCACCACCGGAGGGCGCCATCTCACCGGACCGTACGTGGACTACCTGTGCACCGACGACTACACCGTCACCATCACGACGCCGGTGCGTGTGGACGGGGCGATCGTCGGGGTCGTGGGCGCCGATGCGCTCGTCGACAGGCTGGAGCGGGCACTGCTCCCCGCGATGCGCACCGGCGAGACGCCCGCGACCCTCGTCAACGCGTCCGGCCGGATCGTGACATCGACGGATGCGCGACGAGAGCCCGGCTCGATCCTCCGCACGGAAGGACTCACCGAAGCGATCCGCGGAGCCTCCGCCGAGCCCGTCCCCGTCGCCGGCGGCGCGGTGCTCGCGTGCGGCGACACCTCGCTCGCGCTCCTCGTCGGGGTCTGAGCGCGCTACGGAGTCCGTGCGAAGACGTGCGCCTCGTCGCCCTCGATCACGATGCGCAGCCCGGTCCCGACGCCGAAGCGGTCCCGCAGCTCGTCGGGCGAGGCATCCGTCACCTCGAAGGACGCGGTGGGCGCGAATCCCGCATCACCGCAGCCCGTCGTGAGGATCTCGGTGGTGGGAGCCGCGTCGTCCTCGCCTTCGGCACGCACGACGAAGACGCACGAGAGCCCGGTGTCGGAGTTCCCCCACGCGTTCTGCACCACCAGGGCCCTCACGCCGTGGAACGGCTGGAAGATCTGGGAGCCCTCCTGCGCATCGCCGAACATGTTCGTCGGCCACGCGGACGGCTCGTCCTCCGCGAGCACCGCCACCCGGCCCCCGGCGACGGAGGAGGTCGCCATCGTCAGGCCCGCCCCGACGATGAGCGCGGCGGCGACGGATCCCGCCCACAGCCAGCGGGTTCGCCGTGACAGGCGCGCGGGCCGGTCGTCCTGTGCCGTGGCGTCCGGCTCCCCCTCCTGGGGACCTCCGCCGGGGGGCAAAGGTGCGTCATCGAGCGCGCGCCGATCCGGAGCGGGGTCCGACTCCGGGTCGGATGCGGGATCGGCTTCGCCATCCGGCGCGGGGTCGAGCACCGGGTCCGTCGCTGCGGGCAGCGGGGGCTCCGCGAGCCGCTGCGCGGCCTCCAGTTCGTGCAGCCGCGCGAGCGCCTCGGAGTCGTCGTGGATGTCGGCGCCGGGGCCGTACGCGCGTTCGCGCAGCCGCCGCAGCTCGTCGTTCGGAGCGACGTCCACGTCACACCCCGACCGGCTGACGCGCCGGCCGATCGAGTGACGCCGGCGGCCCCGAGATGAGGGACGCGGGCGTCCTGAGCTCACCTTGTGGCACGGCATCCTCCGTCACGAAAAAGATAGTCGACTCGCGGCTCGCGGATGCCTATACTGCAAAATGCAGTAGCCATCGGGTTGATCGCGGCCGCATCGTGTGGGGACACGGGCCGCGGACTGGGGCAAGCGCGACCGGTGGTCGGCTGGCGCCCGATGATACTGGGGCAGCCATCGGGGTGGCTCCGCCACCTCGGCGGGGCCGCCCCGATCGCATCCCCCTCCGCGTGCTCAGCCGCCGACGGCGCCGGCCTCCGTCGAGCCCACGTCGGTGCGGTGGAAGTTCTGGAACGATCGCGATGCCGTCGGCCCGCGCTGCCCCTGGTACCGGTTGCCGTAGGGGCCCGACCCGTACGGGTTCTCGGCGGGCGACGTGAGCCGGAAGTAGCAGACCTGGCCGATCTTCATCCCCGGCCACAGCTTGATCGGCAGCGTCGCCACGTTGGAGAGCTCGAGCGTCACGTGACCCGAGAATCCGGGGTCGATGAATCCCGCGGTCGAGTGCGTGAGCAGTCCCAGGCGCCCCAGCGACGACTTGCCCTCCAGGCGGGCGGCGACGTCGTCGGGCAGGGTGATCTGCTCGAAGGTGGACCCGAGGGCGAACTCGCCCGGGTGCAGGATGAAAGGCTCGTCGGGATCCACCTGGATGAGCCGCGTGAGCTCGGGCTGGTCCTCGGCCGGATCGATGAACGGGTACTTGTGGTTGTCGAACAGCCGGAAGTAGCGGTCGAGGCGCACGTCGACGCTCGACGGCTGCACCATCGCGGGGTCCCACGGGTCCAGGCCGAGCCGTCCGGCGTCGATCTCGAGCCTGATGTCGCGGTCACTGAGCAGCACGGGGCAAGCCTACTGGGGCAGATCGACGTGATGACGGATGCTGCGGCTCGGCCCCGCGGCATCCGCTCTGTTATCCTGTCCAGGCGCCGAAAGGCCTGCCGGGGATGTAGTTCAATGGCAGAACTTCAGCTTCCCAAGCTGATAGCGCGGGTTCGATTCCCGTCATCCCCTCCACAGCTCCACGCGACCCGAACGGGCGCAGTTTCCGCCGAAACGCGGCGTTGCGACTGCGCTCGATGACGGATGCTGCGCTCGACGTGCCGGTTTCAGGCGAGCGGCTCTGCTGCCGCACGGGCAGAGGAGCGGACGGCTCCGATGCTCGCGACGATCACGAGCGCGATGCCGATCATCTCGAGCCACGACAGGTGCTGCCCCAGGAACAGGAACCCGGCCAGTGCGGCAGTCGCCGGAGCGAGGCTCATCAGGATCGCGAACGCGGCGGCCGGAAGGCGCCGCAGCGCGATGAGCTCGAAGGCGTAGGGGACCGTCGACGAGAGGATCGCGACCGCCGCGCCGAGGGCCACGATCTCCCACCGCAGGAGCGCGGCCCCGGCATCGGCGATGCCGAACGGCAGGGCGACGATCGCGCCGACCGCCATGGCCAGCGCCAGCCCGTCGAGTTTGGGGAACTCCCGCCCGACGCGCGCCGACGCGAGGATGTAGAACGCCCAGCTGGCCGCGGCGCCGAGAGCGAAGAGCACTCCCAGCGGGTCGAGGCGGTCCCAGCCGCCGCCGCCGAGCGCCACGACTCCGGCGAACGCGAGCACCGCCCACAGCCAAGCCGAGGCGCGCCGCGCCGCGACGATCGACAGCACGAGGGGGCCGAGCACCTCGATCGTGACCGTGACGCCGAGCGGCAGCCGTTCGAGGGCGAGGTAGAAGAGCCCGTTCATGATCGCGAGCACCAGCCCGAAGAGCACCACGGCGGTCCACGCCGAGCGGGAGTGCCCCCGGAGGTCGGGCCGCGCGATGGCGAGCAGCACGAGCGCGGAGAAGACCAGGCGCAGCATCACCATGCCGAGGGGCCCCGTGCTCGGGAACAGCAGCACCGCGATCGCCGCGCCGATCTCCTGGCACGCCAGACCCGCGACGACCAGCAGGACCGCGGGCGTGGGGATGCCGCCCGCCGCCCTCGTGCTCACGCCGGGGGAGCGCAGACGGCGCGCCGGGTGATCTCGTCGTGGTATTGCTCCGCGGTCCAGGGAAGCCCGGCCTCCGGCGCGGTCTCCCCGGAGGCAGCGGGCGCCTTCGAGGCGATGGCGGCGAGCTCCCACGCGAGGTAGCCGCCGATGGCCGCGCCTGCCACCGAGTCGTTGAGCACCACAGCCACGGTGAGCCCGCTCTTCGGGTCCGAGAACGCAGCGGTCGTGTAGCCGGGCACCGCGCCGAACTGGCCGATGAGCGATCCGGCCTGCACGGCGCCCCCCGCGACTGTGTGCCAGGACGGCGCGCCCCGGCGCGGCGGCACCGCGTCGGCGAAGCGGTCGTCGACGTCGGGCTGCAGCGCACCGGTCGCGAGGGCCTGCGCATAGCGGCCCAGGTCGTCGATGTCGGTCACGACGCCGCTGTCGGTGTAGCCGGTCGAGGGCGAGATATCGGTCACCTCGATGGGCTCGAGGCAGTTCCGCTTGCCCCCGCCGGCACCGGGTACGACGATTCCCTCCAGCACCTGATCGCTGGAGAATCCGCCGAGCTGCGTCTGGCCGAGATCGAGGGGCCCGACGACGTACTCGTCGATGAGCTGCGCGGCAGGTGCGCCCAGTGCGCGTTCGAGCGCGAGACCGAGCAGCACGTATCCCGCGTCGGAGTCGCGATAGGCCGCGCCCGGCTTGGTCGTGCGCGGCTCCCCGAGTCCGTAGCTCGCGAGCTCCCGCGCGCTCCACTTGCGCTCGGGGTTGTCCACCCACAGCCGCGTGAGGCGGGGGGCGTACGAGCCGATGCCCGAGGTGCTGTCGCACAGCTGCTCGAGCGTCACATCGGTGAGCACCGGCACGCTCGCGACCCAGTCCGAGACCGGGTCGTCCAGCTTCACCTTGCCCTGCGCGACGGCGGCGTACAGCACGTCGCAGATCATCGGGCGCGTGATCCGCCCGGCGCGGAACTGCATGTCGGCCGTCACCTCGGCCGCGCCCTCGGCCGGGCTCTGCGTGCCGAGGCCCGCGACCCAGCTGCCGCTCCACGGCGCCCACACGCCCACGATGGCTCCGGATGCTCCGCTCGACGCCATCGCGTTGGTCACGGCCCCCTGGAGCTGCTCGACCATCGCATCGGGGAGCGCTGCCTCGGCCTGAGGCTGAAGCTGCACGTCGACGCTCTGCTCGGGCGCGCAGCCGGAAATCACGAGGGTGAGCGCGAGCGCGGCGGCGACCGCCGCGACGGCGCGCCGAGCTGTCGGTGCTGCCCGCATTCTCACCCCCCGATGATCGTCCATAGATTCAAACACACACCGGCGGCGGCGACGGCACCGGCGTGCTCCTAGGCTGGAGCGATGACCCACCACTTCGACGACTCGGTGCGTGTCGGCGTGCTCGGTCACATGAACGGCGATCACGGCGACGACAACGTCCTCATCGCCCGCGCGTTCGGACCGGCCGACGACGTCACCGGTGCCGTCATGACCGGATTCGACGGCGACGGCGGCACCTGGCTCGCCACGCTCGCCGACGGCACCGAGGTCGGGGTACACGCGACGTGGCCGGGCGGGCCGATCACCGAGCGACCGGAGGTGCGGCGCGAGATCGTCGCCCTCTACGACGAGGCCTGCCGGCGCCTCGGCGTGGAGCCCCGCCCGCACGCATGACACCGCATCGTCACGCGGCTGCATCACGGGGGCCACGAAGCCTCCGGGGCTCACCGGCTCTTCACGTAGGACCAAAGCTGCGACTCCCGCACGAGGACTGTGCCCACCCACGCGCCCCACAGTGCGCCTACGAGGAATGCTGCGCCGATATGAGCCGAGCCTCTCGCGAGCGAGGCGAGCTCCTGCGGCGCTTGCGAAACGGCAATCACGCAGCCGATTGCCCAGCCGCACACTGCGGCGGGTAGAGCCCAGGCGGCAGCCTCAGCGCTCTGCTGGACGATGAGCATCCGTCGCGATGCGCCGGCATGAAGGTTGGCCGCGATCTCCACGCGACGCATGCGGACGCTGATCCCTCCGAGAAGGGAACCGATGAGCAGGGCGACGAGGGGGGCGAAGCGTGTCGGGCGGTTTTCGTAGCTGGCAACCCCGGAGAAGTCGACTCCGTGCGCACCGTTCAACTGCGATACCTGAGGCTCAGCCGCCGGATCGACGGAGTTGCCTGGGCTGATCGCCGTGAGCAGCAACCGCCTCGTGTCCTTTCGCTCGGGCCACACCTCGATCCAGCACTCATCGAATGCGCCGTCGCCCGGACGCATTGGCGACAGCATCGCCCATCCGAAACCGGGCCGGCGACCGTCGGCGGGGTAAGAGAACGTGCCGCGCACGGGGATGTTCCCCCCTTCGATCGTCGCGACGGTCTGCCCGACCACATCGACCACGTCTTGCGAGAAATAGGCGCCACGGCCGGCATCCGTCGCGCGCAGGAGGCGAGCGAGGGAGGGTGTCGTCTCATACTGCTCGAGCGGAGAGTCGGGAATGGCTACGAGCGTCGTTGGCACCGCCGCCCGGAGTGCACCCGCCGCCAAGACGCCGGGCGAGTTGGCGAGCGCTTCGCACGCCCGCCCGTCGACGCGGCCGGGCAGTGCCACGGTGGTGATCGCCGCCCCCGCAACCCGATACTCGATCGCCTGTCTCGCCAGCGCAGACGCCGTGAGCACCTCCGCGATGACGACGAGACCGAGCACCAGAATCGAGAGCGACCCGAACAGGCCGGCCCGGCCGGTCCCGCTGATGACATCTCGTACGAGTTCACGGACGAACGCCGTCGGCCGCATCGGCGACCTCCCCTTCCGTGAGGGCGTGCGCTGCGAGGTCGATGTGCTCGTCGCAGGCGTCGCGGGTCTCGTCATCGTGCGTGGCGACGATCACCGTCGTGCCCTCGGAGACGACGTGAGCCAGCACACGGTTCACGACCCGCGCCGTCGTGCGGTCAAGCTGGGCGGTGGGTTCGTCCACTATCAGGAGGTCAGGCGCCGCGGCGGTGGCCCGCGCGAGCATCGTGCGCTGCGCCTCACCGCCGGACAGCAGTCGGAACGGGCGCTCGGCGACCGCACCCAGTTCAAAGTCGTGCAACAAGGCCGACGCCCGGCGTTCGGCATCGGCTGGATGCTCGCCCCTAGCCAGAAGAGGGTAGGCGACGTGATCGATGACTGACCGGCGTGCGACGCCGAAGGGCGTCTGCAGGACCCAGTGCGTCGTCCGGATTCCGTCACGTCGCACGAGGCCTTCGGACGGCGGGATCCAGCCCGCGGCGATCGACAGGAGAGTGCTCTTCCCGGAACCGGATGCTCCGGTCACGGCGTAGCTGCGCCCGGGATGAAGTGTCAGTGTGAGCTCGCGGAACAGCCATACCCCCAGGCCATACGAGTGACCGAGCCCCTCGAAGGTCACCGGCACTTCCGGCCCGCCGTGGGAACAGTCGATTGAATCGCCTGCGGGGCTTTCTCCTCGTCGAACACCACGAAGGAGTCACCGAACTCCGACCCGACGACGGTCACAACGTGCGCCGTACGCCGCGTGAAGACGCACGCGGTGCCGTCTGCGTCGAGGAAGACGGCAGACGCGGGCACCACGGCGATACGGACAGGCGAGGCGAGAGCAATCTGACCCGCCAGGGTGAGGCGGCCAGCTTCCGGGTTGCCGCTGGCGGCCTCGCGCACCGCGGGCGAACTGCGGATCATCGCGATGCTCGTGTCGGCGGGCACCTCGCCCTCGCGACCGAGCGCCACGGGTTCGCTGAAGACCGTGAGCACGCGGCCGCCGGGGAGCCGGCCCTCGGGCAGCACGACCGGTTGGACGGATACGGTGCCACCGATGGTGGCGAGCACCTGGCCAGCCGCGATCATCTCACCGAGACCGGCCTCGCATCCCTCGATCGTCACGGTCGAGGCAGGTATCCACACCACCCGATCGAGCGGAACGACGCCGTCGATGCGGATCCCAGCCGTCCGCGCGAGCGCAGTGGAAGCTTCAAGATCGGCACGCGAGAACACACCGTCCGAATGCGCAGGGTAGCCGAGCCGCCCCAGTTCCCGTTGCAGCGCTGCGACATCGTCGCCCGTGGCGCCGACGGCGATATCACGCCAGAGCGGAACGCTGGTCGCCAGCGCCAGCATGCTGTCGCCGTCGACCGCAACGATCGGCTTGCCGGAATCGAGCGATTCGCCGGGCGCGCAACTCCACGTTGTCAGTGTGCCTGCGCGGCCAGCCAACAGGCGATGTGGTGGTGCGATCTCGACGACCACCTCAACGGCCCGAGGATCGACGAACTCCTGGAAGGTCACCGGAACGGTGGGCGCAGTCGGCGATCGCTCGAGCACCGTCGGCGTCGGTGGACTGAGGACGGTCAGGGTCACTGCCACGCCGAGCGCCGCCCCGAGGAGGACCGTTGCGCCGGCGAGAACTGCGCTCCGGAGCTCGGCAGCAGTCAATGCACGTAGTCCGGATCTGCGCTGCATCCTGCGAACGTCTGCGGACCGTGTTCGTCCAGATAAGGAAATTTCATCGTAGGCGCGTCGATCATGTACTGCTCTACGGTGTAGGACTCCGGCACGGCGTGATTGCGGATGAGGCAATCCGTCAGTAGTTGCGTCTCCGGGATGTTCTCTGGATTCCTCGTCTGCGCGCGGTACAGCCGACCCACCCACGCCTCGCCGCTGGCCTTCTCGCACATCCCCATTCGCTCGTTGGCGGTGTCGCCGCTCATCTCGCCGACGTCGGCCTCATAGCTGCCGTCGTGTTCGTCATACGCGACGAGACTGACGCCGTTCTCGGTGAGACAGTCGTCCAGAGACTTCAGAACCTGTGACCATTCCTGATCCGAAATACGGCCATCTTCGAGGATGAGGCGCACCTCCGGCGTCTCACTCTTCTGCCACGCCTCGGCGTACTCCGCGGCGAACGGGCCGGCGAAGGCGGGAGCCTGCGACGCAGCGGTGCTCGTGTCGCGTTCGGCACCCGTGCACCCGGTGACAGTCAGACCGGCGAGAACCCCGCAGGCGATCACCGCGGCGAGCCGTGGGGGCAGCAGGCGGTTCAATAGGTGTACCAATACGCCTGATTTCCGAACGCGGTGGCGTCTTGGGTCGCCTGAGCCCAGATCCCACCGGCTTTGTCGCCAGATCGGACCACGGCGCCCGTCGAGTTCTTGACGCTCGCGCGGTGCTGCTTCGTACCGTGGTAGTAGCTGCTGTCGTTGTTCCTGTCGGTCCCGTTGATCATTTCGTGCACGCCGTAGTACATTCGCCCGCCGCCGACGGCGGCACCGGTCAGGTATGTGTTGGAGGCGTAATGGTTCGGCGCCGCTCCATAGCCGTTGTTGTGAGCGGCGGCGGTCCCTGCCCCTGCAATGACGAGGGCGGTGGCTGCGCCACCCGTCAGAATCGCCTTGATGACTTTCCTCATCCGGTCCTTCTCTCGATTTCGGGATGCCCCCAGCCCCTCAACAGGTATGACACTTCGCGCCCGCGGCTATGACGTGAGCTGGCCTAGGTTAGGGCACCCTAAATCACCTACACTGGGCGCATGAGCGACCCGATCCCGTTCTCGACGGCACTGCGTGAGCGCTCCAGCCGCGCCCACTCGTCGAGCGAGCACTCCGGCTTCATGGCCGACCTCATGAAGGGCGAGGGGACGCGCGACGACTATGTCGCCCTCGTCGCCCAGCACTGGTTCATCTACGAAGCCCTCGAGCGCACCGCCGAGCAGATGCGCAACGACCCGGTCGCCGCCGTCTTCATCTCCGACAAGCTCACCCGCCTTCCCGCCCTGGAGTCCGACCTCGAGTTCCTGGTCGGTCCCGACTGGCGCGAGACGATCGTGGCGCTGCCGACGACCCGCGCCTACGTCGACCGCATCAACGACGTCGGCGCGACGTGGGCCGGCGGGTTCGTCGCGCACCACTACACCCGCTACCTCGGCGACCTCTCCGGCGGCCAGTTCATCGGGCGCCTCATGGCGCGGCGCTTCGGCTTCGACACCAACGGCATCGGCTTCTACCTCTTCGAGGACATCGCCGATTCGAAGGCGTTCAAGGAGGTCTACCGCGACCAGCTCGATGCGGCGCCGTGGGATGCCGCGGAGCAGGAGCGCGTGATCGACGAGGTGCTGCTGGCGTATCGGTTCAACACCGAGCTCTTCGACGACCTCGCCGCGGCGAAGGCGTCTCAGGTCGCCTGACCCGCCGCAGCCTGGGCGCGGACCCCGGCCATGAACCGCTGGACGTCGGGGTCGACGCGGATGTCCGAGGGACGCAGCGGCCGCGAGAGGTAGAGCCCGTCGAGCGAGGTCAGGCGCGAGAGGGCGACATAGGTCTGCCCGGGCGCGAACGCACCGGATCCGAGATCGACGATTGCGCGGTCGTAGGTCTTGCCCTGCGACTTGTGGATCGTCACCGCCCATGCCAGGCGCAGCGGGAACTGGGTGAACTCCGCCACGATCTCGCGGGAGAGCGACTTGGACCCGGCGTCGTACGCGTAGCGGAACCTCTCCCAGACGGCCGGCTCGACGTCGAACTCCTGGCCGTCCACCTCGACCCGCACGGTGCCGCCCGCGATGCGCGTGACCGTCCCGATCGTGCCGTTCACCCACCGCGGCGGCTCGCCGTAGGACTGGGTGTCGTTGCGCAGGAACATCACCTGCGCTCCGACCTTGAGCTTGAGCTCGACATCGGCCGGGTATGCGGCATCCCCCCGCCCGAAGTCGCCGGTGATCTCGGCGACGGCGGTCTGCTCGCGGCCGATGAGCTCGGTGAGGTGGCGGCGGTTGATGTTGTTGACGATGTCGTTGCGGGTGGCGAGCGTGATGATCGGATGCTCGCCGTCGCTGGGATCGGGAGGAGTGCGCGCGCCGGTGTCGTTGAGGATCTGCGCGATGTCGGCGGTCACCCGGCCATAGCGCACGGCATTGAGCATCGCCTTGAACGCGGGATCGGACTGCCGATGGATGTCGATCAGCTCGCGGATGTGCAGGTCGGCGCCGTACGACCCGATGTCGATGAGCCCGTCGCCGGCGGCTTCGCCCACCCACACCTTCGCGTCGAAGAACCAGAACGAGCGGTAGTGGTCGCGGATGTAGCGCAGCTCGTCGCCGCGGGGCGGCACCGGCGCCAGCTGGTACGGGTCGCCGAACATCACGATCTGCACGCCGCCGAAAGGCTCGGCGCGGCGCCCGCGCGCCTGCCGCAGCGACCGGTCGATCGCATCCATGAGGTCGGCGTTGACCATCGAGATCTCGTCGATCACGAGCGTGTCGATCGCGTTGAGGATCTTGCGCGCGGCATCGGACTGCTCGATCTCGCCCTTGGCGATGAGCCCGATCGGCAGGCGGAACAGCGAATGGATCGTCTGTCCCTCGACGTTGAGTGCCGCGACGCCCGTCGGGGCGCAGACCGCGATCTGCTTCGACGTGTTCCAGGCCAGGTGCTGCAACAGCGTGGACTTGCCGGTGCCCGCCCGGCCGGTCACGAACACGTGCTCCCGGGTGTCCTCGATGAGCCGGAACAGCGCCTCCTGCTCTGCTGACAGCGGGGGCGTGCTCACCGACTCATGTTAGCCAGCGGATGCCGCCCTCCGGCCCGGTCGCGCGGATCCGTGGACGGCGCGTGACGCGACGTTCGGGCTTGGGACGGGGAGTTCCTACACTGGAGACGTGGACGAGCAGGCCGTTGCGCGCAGGGGCAGACGCGGGCTCGCCGTCGATCTGACCGTGCTGGCGGTCGTCGGCGTGCTGCTGATCGGCGCCGTCGTGGCGGCCGCAGGCGCCGTGCAGCAGCAGTTCTACAGTCCCACGGCGTTCGTCGAGCGATACCTCTCGATGCTGTCGTCCGGGCGCGCCGCGGAGGCTCTCACGGTTCCGGGGGTCGCGGTCTCGTCGGAGGAGCTCGAGGCGGCCGGCCTGCCGATCACCGCATCCGACGCGCTCCTGCGCTCGGCAGCGCTCGCGCCGCTCGAGGATGCCCACGTCGTGTCGACGGCGTCCGAGGGCGACCTCACCCTGGTCACCGTCGACTACGACGCCGGCGGGCAGGCTGGCACCACCACCTTCGAGATCGAGCGCGACGGATGGATCGGGATCGCCCCGACGTGGCGCTTCGCCACCAGCCCGCTCGCGGTGATGGATCTCGAGGTGCGCGGCTCCATGCAGTTCACCGTGAACGGGTTCGAGCTCGACAAGCGCCAGGTGTCCTCGGATGGAGCGGATGTCGATCCGCTCGCACCGCTTCCGCTCCTGGTGTTCTCGCCCGGCCTCTACGCCGTGTCCGTCGACACCGCGATCTCGGCGACTCCGGGCGTCGCCGTCCTGTCGGACAGCCCGTTCCACAGCGTTCCGGTGACGATCCAGGCGGAGGCGACCGACGAGTTCATCGCCGTCGTGCAGCAGAAGGTCGAGGAGTTCCTCACGGCGTGCGCGACCCAGGAGGTGCTGCAGCCCACCGCCTGCCCGTTCGGCTATGTCGTCCAGGACCGCATCGCGTCGCTGCCCGCGTGGTCCATCGCCCAGCAGCCCACGGTCAAGGTCGAACCAGACGGCGCGGGCTGGAGGATCGTGCCGAGCCAGGCCGTCGCCCGCATCGAGGTCGACATCCTCTCGCTGTTCGACGGATCGATCGCCCACGTCGTCGAAGACGTCCCGTTCGCCGTCGGGGGAGAGATCGACGTACAGCCCGACGGCAGGGCATCGATCGTGGTGAGCGGCCCCGACGGTCCGTAGCCGTCGGGGCCGTCGCACGGCTCGGGCCGGTCAGCTCTTCCCGGTCTGGGCCAGAGCGGCCACGAGCGCTCTCGAATACTGCCGCTCCACCAGGTAGAACGCGGTCACCGCGAGGAGCAGGATGGCGCCGGCGACGGCGCCGAGTAGCGGGAGGTCGTGCCACCACAGGATGACGGCGGCCGCCAGAAGCAACAGCCCCGCGATGCGGATGATGAGGTTGCTGCGCCGCCTCCGCTGGAACGGCGTCAGCCCTTCGGAACGTGTCACGACTGTGCTCCCTCGCTCGTTCACGGTCCCGTGCACCACACGTGGCCGGCCCACGTCCAGTAGACCCAGATGCCCCTGCCCGCCCGATTGCACAGACCCAGTCCGGCCGACACGATCGCTGCCGGGGCCACCCAAAGAAACGCACTCAGAGTCGCGGCCACCTGCTGGACGCTGACGGCGTGCGCCGGAACCCAGGTCTTTCCGCCCCACCAATAGGTGTAGGTGGGATCGGCGATGATCGGATAAGCGTAGTCGCCGGTCGCAGGATCGACGATCTGCACCAGGGCAGTTCCGTCGACCTCATAGTGCGTGGGCACCGTCCGCCCGTTCGCGTCGCGCGCCCAGGGGGCGGTGGTGGTGATGAGCGTGTTCCCGCCGGCGTCTCGGATGACGGCCGATCCACTTTCGACGAGGGAGAGCGACCCGCCGTCCGGGACGTCGATCGGATAGGCGAACGATTCAGCAGCGTCGGCCGAGGCGAGCGTTGTCAGCATCTGAACGCCATCGGTCAGCGGCACAACGGTGTTCGCGACACCGTTGTCGGACGGGTACGCGATCGCGCCGGACTCGAGTTCGACCGCAGCCGAGGCATCCGCCATCTCCGGGAGCCCAATCGAGACCTCGCTCGACCCGACCGTGAGTCCGACCCCGTCAGCAGGGTCGCGACGTCGGCTGCGGACACGTCGTTCGGGTCTGCCGCCGCATATGCCGGCGCGATCGACGCCAGCGACATCGCCACCGAGAGCCCGAGGGCTCCCACCAGGTACGTCGATTTCCTTCTCATACTGGGCTCCATCCATCACACCCGTCGAGCGGCGGGAAGTGCCCACCACCCCACCAGAGCCGCGGCGTCACCGTTACAGCCGAAAGGTCATCAGAATTAGCCAAAAGGCTTGGAGTCTCCACGCCGAAGGCGATGGGCAGATGAAGCGCGCAGCGCGCGACGCGTCAGCGCGCGCTGCGCGCGTCGCGCTCGGCGAGCTCGGCGAGACGCGCGTTGTATGCCTCGAGCTCGGCATCGCCGGTGCGGTCCGCGTGGCGATCGCGGCGCTTCTGATCACGGGCGTCGCTGCGGCTCCACTGGACCGCCACGATGATCGCGAGGATGAGCGTGGGGATCTCCCCGATCGACCACGCGACGCCGCCGCCATAGTACTGGTCCTCGAGGGGAGGCATCCCCCACTCGCGTCCCATCGAGCCGAACCACTCCGCCACCATCAGCCCGCTCTGCATCATGATCGCGATGCCGAAGAAGGCGTGCATCGCCATGATGCCGATGAGGAGCACGAGCCGGCCCGGATACGGCAGGCGGTACGGCACGGGGTCGATGCCGATGAGCGTGAGGGCGAACAGGTAGCCCGTGATGAGGAAGTGGGCGACCATCCACTCGTGCCCGAGGTGGTCGTAGAGCGACCAGCGGAACAGGTCCGTGTAGTAGAAGACCCACAGCGAGCCGATGAACAGACCCGCCGCCACGAACGGATTGGTGAGGATGCGCGAGACCGGCGAGTGCACGGCCCACAGGATCCACTCTCGACCGCCGCGAGTGCCGTCCTCGCGCTTGCGGATCGCGCGGGCGGCGAGCGTCACGGGCGCGCCGGTGACCAGCAGCAGCGGGATCGCCATGGTGAGCAGCATGTGGCCGACCATGTGCACGCTGAAGAGGTAGTCCTGATAGACGTTGATCACGCCGCCGGTCACCCACACCAGCAGCGCCATTCCCGCGACCCACATGATGGTGCGGAAGACCGGCCACTCGTCCCCGCGGCGACGCAGGCGACGGACGCCCGCCAGGTAGAAGAACACCGCGAACCCGGCGATCACCGCCCACAGCAGGTCGACGTTCCACGCCGTCAGCCAGCGGTCCGGCGTCAGCTCGGGCGGAAGTGGCGCGCCGGTGAGCACCTCGGCGGGCGTGCGGGCCGCCGGAGGCGCCGACGGGACCGGCGGAGGCGTGCGGGCGAGAGCGGCCGCAGCCCCGCTGGCGACACCCATGAGCGCCAGTTCGCAGGCGACGAGCGTCCAGAAGATGCGGGATGCCGCATCCTCCCGCAGTCGCCCGATCAAGCGCGCCCGGTACCAGGCGCCGAGAAGGCCGAGCAGCACCAGGGCGACGACCTTCACCATGAGGATCGCCCCGTACGGGGAGAGCACGGCGGCCCAGTCGCGCAGGCCGATGACGGCGCGGACGGTGCCGGACAGCGCGACGAGGATGAACGCGGCCAGCGCGACGCTGGAGTACCGCGCCAGGACGGTGGCCAGCCGGTCCCGGCCGAGGAGCGGGCGCACGAGCACCATCAGCAGCAGCCCGCCCAGCCAGACGGCGGCACCGATGATGTGGAGGATCAGCGCCATCATCGCCTCGTGATGGTTCGCCTCCTCGCCGGAGTGCCCCTGCGTCCCCATCGGCACGAGCGCGGCCAGCGCCAGAAGTGCGACGAAGAAGGTCGCCGTCCAGGAGCGGACGGCGAACGTGAGCACCGTCAGCGCCGCCCCGACCACTGTCGTGATGAGCCACGTGCGTCCGACCTCGGTCTCGACGAGGAAGCGGCCGAGCTGTGCGCCGAACTCCGGTCCAGCGTCGATGGCGGGATTGAAGGCGTCGATGAACGTGAGGAAGCCGGTCGCCGCGGCCGACACCGTGAAGATCGCCGCGGAGACGGATGCCGCATCCAGTGCGACGTCGAACTCGCGCTCACCCGCCTTGAGGGCGAAGAGGGCCACGACGAGCGTGCCGGCCATGCCGGCCGCCGACAGGTTGACGAACAGCTTCGCGACGGGGAGTCCCCAGCGGGCGAGGGGCCCCGGGTCGCCGATCGCGAGGGGCGCGGCGCCGCCGCCGAAAGCGAGAGCCCAGACGAGGACCACGAGAGCCGACACGACGAGGATGACGGGCCCTGCGGCCCGCAGGGCGTGCGGTGGGCCCACGCCCCCTGAGGCTCCGCGCGGCGCGACAGCGCCGCGTGGAGTGGGAGCGGGGATCACACTCCCAGCCTACGTCGGACATGCAGAAGGGGACGCCGCCGAGGCGGCATCCCCTTCTTGTGTGGTCGTCGTTACTTGACGGCGGCCTTCAGCTTCGAGCCCGCGGTGACCTTGACGCGCTTGCCCGCGGGGATCTTGATCTCCGCGCCCGTCTGCGGGTTGCGGCCGGTGCGCGCCGAGGTGGCGACCTGCTCGAACGAGATCCAGCCCGGGATCGAGACCTTGCTGCCCTTGGCGACCGCGTCGGACACGGTGGAGAAGAGGGAGTCGAGCACGCCCGAGACGGCGGACTGGCTCTGTCCGGTCGCGCTCGCGATGCTCGCGACGAGTTCGGTCTTGGTGATGGACTTGTCGGCCATGGGGATTGTCCTCCGAAAGCGGCGGAGTCGCCGCTTGTTCATTGCTCGGACCGGACGGCAGTGCGCCCCCCGGCTGGTCGGTTCGACCGCCTCGAATGTACCCGACATCACGGACCCGTCCGCGTATTTCCGGGGTTTTCCGACGTTCCCGACGGCGTGTCGGGGGCGAAAGTGGCCCGTGTGACTCCTGTGACGACCGCTTCGGCGTGCTGAGAGCGCACGAATCACCGCTGTTCGGCGCGGAAACCGGTCAGCTGTGCGCTTTCGGCGAGGAGGAGGCGATGACGCCGTGCGCGGTCCGGGCGAACGCGGGGCCGACGCGGTCCTGACCGTCGAGGTAGCCGCCGACGAGGGCGGCGTCGCGCAGCAGGACGAGCGACGCCGCGACGTCCTCGGGCTCGGTCAGCCCCGCCCCGCGGGCGAGCTGCGCGAGCGTCGCGCGGAACCACTCGCGGTGCTCATCGATCAGCTCGCGTACCGGGCCCGTATCCGGGTACTCGGCCGCCGCGTTGATGAAGGGGCACCCGCGGGTGTGGCGTTCGCGGATGTCCTGCTCGATGCCGGCGATCACGAGGTCAAGCAGCACCGCGGGGTCGTCCGAAGCCGATCCGGCCTCGGCGAAGAGGGCCCGGAGGCGCTCGTCCTCACCCCGCAGGTAGGCGAGGACCAGACCCTCCTTGCCCTCGAACTGCTTGTACATGGTGGCGCGGGTGACGCCGGCCTCTTCGATGATCCGGTCGACGCCGACGGAGTGGATGCCCTCGCGATAGAAGAGGTCGGTCGCGGCATCCAGCAGTCGCTGACGCGCAGGGGAGGGGCGGCTGTTCGCGGTCGTCGCGGGGGTGGTGCTCATGTTTCTCCTCCGGGTCCATCGTGCCATCTCGCGGGTTCGGAAAATTCTTCGGGAATAGTCTTGCGTAGATAGAACGTTCGGTCTACCATCAGGATACATCAGCCGGAGTCACCAGGATCCGGAACCTGAGACCACACCAACCGAAACCACCGCAACACCACCCAGGAGATCGAAATGAACACCACCGACAAGACCCCCATCGTCCTCATCCACGGCCTCTGGATGACCCCGAAGAGCTGGGACACGTGGGCCGAGCGCTTCCGCGCCGCCGGCCACCAGGTCATCGTCCCCGGCTGGCCCGGCATCGACGACCGCACGGTCGAGGACATCCGCAACAACCCCGCAGCACTGAAGGGGATCGGGCTCAAGCAGATCGCCGACAACTACGAGCGGATCATCCGCGAGCTTCCCGAGAAGCCGATCATCATCGGCCACTCGTTCGGCGGCGTGCTCACCCAGATGCTCGCCGACCGCGGACTCGGCGTCGCCTACGTCGGCGTCGCCCCCGGTCAGACCGCCGGCGTCACGACTCTCCCGCTCTCGACGCTGTGGACCGGCACGCCGATCCTGTCCAACCCCTTCGGCATCAACGGCGCCAAGCCGCTGTCGAAGCGCCACTTCCACTTCACTTTCGGCAACGACCTGCCCCGCAGCGAGTCCGACAAGCTGTGGGAGGAGTACGCGGTCAACTCGTACAACAAGGTCTTCTTCGAGGGCGTCACCTCGGTGCTCAATGAGAAGGGCGGCGTCACGCACGTCGACTACGGCCGCACCGACCGCGCGCCGCTCCTCATCATCACGGGCGAGATCGACCACGTCGTGCCGCCGGCCATCGGCGAGGCGATCGTGAAGAAGTACAAGAAGACGGACAGCCCCGCGATCGTCGACTACAAGACGTACCCGGGACGCACCCACCGCCTGGTCAGCCAGGACGGCTGGGAGGAGATCGCCGACTACGCCCTCGAGTGGGCCACCACCCACCAGGTGCGCGAGACCGAGGCGACGAAGTAAGCGGATGATCTCGATACACGCCCCCGGACTTCGTCCGGCGGCGTACTCGATCCGGCGGCCGCACCCGGCGCCGCCGGGGAAACACCCCCCCGGCGAGTCACCAGCCCCCCGGGGGTCCC
>NZ_JAYRDE010000039.1:0-23533 GCF_041909575.1 Microbacterium sp.
CGGTCAGCCCGCGAAGCTCGCCGCAGCGGCGGCGCGCGTCCGGGAGGCGCTGGGCGATCCGTCGGCCAGTCTCGATTCGCAGCCCAAGCTTCTGCGCTCTCTTCACCGCGTCGGAGTGATGGTGGAGTCCACGAGCCGGTGGGAGCTGGCAGAGCAGAGGCATCCGGTCGTCGAACCCCTGATCGAATACAAGAAGCTCTCCCGTCTCCTCTCGGCCAACGGCTGGACGTGGCTCGAGGAGTGGGTGGACGATGGCCGGTTCCGACCCGTCTACGTGCCGGGCGGCGTCGTCACCGGGCGGTGGGCGTCATCAGGCGGCGGAGCGCTGCAGCTGCCGCGTCAGCTGCGCGAGGCCGTCCGCGCCGATCCCGGGTGGAAGCTCGTCGTCGCCGACGTCGCTCAGCTCGAGCCGCGGGTGCTCGCCGCAATGGCCAGCGACACGGCGCTGGCGGCGGCGGCGCGCGGGCGCGACCTCTACGCCGGGATCGTCGAGAGCGGCGCCGTCGCCACTCGGCAGGAGGCGAAGATCGCGATGCTCGGCGCCATGTACGGCGCGACGACGGGGGAGTCGGGGCGGCTCGTGCCCCGGCTGCGCCGAACCTACCCGCGGGCGATGGGGCTCGTCGACGAGGCGGCGCGCACGGGCGAGGACGGGGGAGTCGTCTCCACCTGGCTCGGACGCACGTCTCCGCCGCCGTCGGAGCTTTGGAGCGCCGCGCAATCCCAGGCGACCGAGGCCGGGGCATCCGGCGCCGACGAGACGCGCGCGAAGCGCTGGGCGCGCGATCGCGGCCGGTTCACGCGGAACTTCGTCGTGCAGGGCACTGCAGCCGAGTGGGCGCTGGCCTGGCTCGCCGACCTGCGCGGCCGGCTCGAGGCGCTGCCCGAGGTCGGCCAGGCGCACGCCGCACCCCGGTCGGGGCCGGTGTTCTCGCGGCGCCCGCACCTCGCGTTCTTCCTGCACGACGAGGTCATCGTGCATTCCCCCGAGTCCCTCGCCGATCAGGTCGCCGAGGCGGTGACGGATGCCGCGGGCGCCGCGGGGCGGCTGCTGTTCGGCGACTTCCCGGTGGATTTCCTCCTCGACGTGCGCGTATCGGACACCGCGCTCAAGGACTAGCTCAGCCGCATTCGACGCGCGCGTCCGAGACGGGGACGTCGGCCAGCAGCGGGGTGTGCATGACCTGCGGGTCGATCGGGTCCGTGCCCGCCGAGATGAAGCGGAAGTCGATGGTCTGGGATTCGCCCGGCGCGAGGTCGACGCGAACGGCGCTGACCGGGAATCCCTCCTCCTCGACGTCCACCGAGACCAGATTCCGCCCGCCTGCGGTCACGCCGCCGAAGAAGGCTCCCTCGGGCGCGGAGACCGAGACATTCGTCGCGATGTCGCCGATGCGTGCACCGTAGTGACCGCCGCCGGTCATCGCCGGCGGAAGCTGCTGGGCGGTGCCATGGTCGACGGTGCTCGTGAGGGTGACCGACACGAGGATGTCCTGACGCCCGTCGGCGCGGCACGAGGCGCTTCCTGCGGCGATCCCCACGTCGAGGAGGCTGTCCATCTTCCCGCCGGTGGCATCGTTGAAGTAGACCGCCACGGCGTCAGGCCCCGCCGCCCGCTGGCGAGCAGCGGGACCGGCGAGCGTCGTGCGTGCGAGGACCTCCTGCTCGTCGGGATGCGCACTCCAGATCGAGACGCGGCCCTGGGCGATCGGCTGTGCGAGCGCGGCGGCGAACGCGACCGGGTCGAGGTCGAAGTCGGCGACCTCCGTGAAGACCGCCGCCGCCGTGGTGCGGAACATCGCGGTCTGGCCGGATGAATCCAGCGACATGTACGGCTCGACGAGCAGCTGCGGAACCAGCTCATCCGCGGTCAGCGTGCCGGTGGTCGTGGCAAGGGGGCCGGTCACCTCGAGCAGCGAGCGCAGCACGAGCGGGTCGACGGACAGCACGGTGTCGGGCGCGCTTCCCGTGCGGCCCTCCCACCAGTGCGAGACGAGTCGCGCGGTGAGGTCGAAGTCGGCCGGCATGGTCGCGTTCTGAACGAACCTCCCCACCTGGTCGCCGTACAGAGCCAGCGTGGCTGCCGGGATCGGGAGCACCGGCGAATCCGCCCGCTTGAACTCCGACGAATCCGCCTGGGAGATCAGGGTGAGCCGTCCGGATTCGGCGCGGAGCTCGACGAACGACCCTGTGATGCCGCCGCTCGTGCGGAGCTCGGCGTTGTTCTGGAGCATGACCAGGATCGTGCGCGGTCCGTCCGCGCCGAGGGAAGCGGGCAGCACGGCCGCGGTGTCGCCGAGGGATCCCACGATCGGGAGCAGGTCCGAGACCGCCGTGTCGAGCTGCCGCACTCCGGCGCTCACGGGGGGGAGCAGCGGGTCGAGGTCGATCTTCGCCAGCTCGGTCGAGGCGCTCATGAGGGTCGCCTCGGCGCCGTCCAGCGCTGTCCGCTGGTCCGCGAGCAGGGCGGTGTCGATGCCGCCCTCGGGAAGGCGGAGCTGCTCGGCCAGCAGCCGGGCACTGTGCATCATCGGCAGTGCCGCGTCCGACAGCACACCGGTCACCTCAGCCGAGAGCACTCGAGCGGCCGCGAAGTTCGCCCCCGCCACGGGCACGGCCTCCGCCGCGCGCCAGAGCGGATCGGAGGTCAGGTCCGAGGCGGCCTCGGCGTGAGCCAGCATCCGCTGGGTGTGTGCCGTCGCCGCCTCGAGATCGCCGGACTCCACCGCGCTGCGGAGATCGGTCGTGAGTGCTCGAGCACTGTCGAGCTCCTCCTTCGCGAGCCAGCCGCGAACGCCGACCCAGGCGACCCACGCGAGCGCCGCCACCAGGATGGCGGCGCCCGCGATGGTCGCGACTCTCGAAGGACGCAGTCGCGCCCGCATCACTCAGGGACGCGCGGAGCGGCGGCGGAAGAGGACGACAGCAGCGCCGAGGCCCACGAGCGCGACACCCACACCGGCAGCGATGTAGGGCAGCGAGCCGCCGGTGGCGGCGAGAGCCGCAGCCTCTGCACCGGAGTCGTCAACGGATGCCGGCGACTCGGGCGACTCGGCCGTGCCCGGGGTCTCCGGCGATTCCGGCGTCTCGGGCGAGAGCGCGGTCGGCGGCTGCGCAGCGCAGTTCGGCGTGGCAGCGGGGTACGACAGCGGCACTGCCAGATCGGGGTTCACCTTGATGACCGCCGAGATGCTTCCGCGCGTCCAGGCGAAGTTGCCCGACGTCGTCACCCACTCGCCGTTCACGTAGGCCCAGCCCGGCCAGCCGGTCGGGTTGCCCGCACCGTCCACGGAGGCGCCGGGCCACAGGACCCGTCCGGAGAGGTGGTCGTCCACGAGCGTGCCCAGCGGGATGGTGACCTGGTTCGCACCGCTGGACAGCACCAGCGAAGCGGCGTTCCCGCTCGTCTGGTCGTCGGGATCGGTGAGCGTGATGTCGTACGAGATGTACGGTGCATCGGCGACGCACTCGCCCACGGCGACAGAGCCGGCGAGCGTCGGCGCGGTCGGCTCCTCGGGCGTGTACGGGTCGTCTTCGAGAGCGGATGCCGCGACCGGCGCGGACACCGCGATGATCGCTGCGACAGCGATGACGGAAAGAGTCTTGCGCAACATGATTCAGCCTCCCCAGTGGCTGTTCGCGACGCGCGCGACGGCGCGTCGAAAGGTGGTACCTGCGGCCCGTTCCCATACGAGCCACTCGCATCCCCAGATACGAGTGGCGCCAGCTTACATGAGGACGGGGTGAGAGACGAGAGCCGTTGAAAACGGCGCGCCGCGGCCGCCGAGTAGGATCGGTGTCGCGAATGGGTCGGCTGGACGGTCGCGTCGCGGGTTCGCCCGCGCCGAGGAACGTCCGGGCTCCGCAGGGCAGGGCGGTGGGTAACACCCACCCGGAGTGATCCGCGAGACAGTGCCACAGAGAGCAGACCGCCCCGGTCTCGACCGGGGTAAGGGTGAAAGGGTGGTGTAAGAGACCACCGGGGTCGCGGTGACGCGACCCGCACGGTAAACCTCGCCCGGAGCAAGGCCAGACAGGGGATGACGACGCGGCCCGCCGAGTCCCCGGGTAGGCCGCTGGAGCGGCACGGCAACGTGTCGCCGAGAGAGATGACCGTCCACGGGGCTTCGGCCCCCGGACAGAACCCGGCGTACAGGCCGGCCCATTCGCCCTCTCGAGCGGCGTCAGCCGCGCGCGTTCAGCCGAGCGCGAGCGCAGCGGCGCCGATGATCCCCGCGTTGTTGCGGTGCACAGCCGGCACGATCGGCGTGCGCAGATCCAGCAGGTGCAGGAACTGGTCGGCGTGCTTGGAGACGCCGCCCCCGACCACGAAGAGGTCGGGGCTGAAGAGGAACTCGATGTGGCTGTAGTACCACTGCAGCCGCTTGGCCCACTGCTCCCACGATAGCTGCTCGCGCTCCATCGCCGAGTACGCGGCGTAGGCCTCGGCATCCTTCCCGTGCTTCGCCCGCTGCACGTGACCCAGCTCGGAGTTGGGCACGAGGACGCCGTTGTAGAGCAGCGCCGAGCCGATGCCGGTGCCGAGGGTGGTGAGGATGGTGAGCCCCGGCACGTCCTTCGCCGCGCCGTAGCGGACTTCGGCGACGCCGGCGACATCCGCGTCGTTGGCGAAGTGGATGTCGCGGCCCAGCCCGTCCTCGAAGAATTTCTCGGCCTCGAATCCGATCCAGCGGTGTGACACGTTGGCGGCGGACAGCGTGCGGCCGTTCTTGACGATCGCGGGGAACGCGACGCCGAGGGGGATCGCGTCGTGTGCGACGTCGAGGGTGTTCAGAACCTCGGTGACGGCCTTCAGGACGTCCTCGGGCTCGGCACCCTGCGGGGTGGAGACCTTTATCCGATCGCTGAGGAGCGCGCCCTTCTCGAGATCGACCAGTCCCGCCTTGATGCCGGTGCCGCCGATGTCCACGCCCACGGCGCGCGTCGCCTGAGATGCCATGCGCTCAGCCTATCCAGCCGGCGGGTCCGGGCGGATTCGGCGGTCAGTAGGATCGAGCCAGGGCCGCAGGCGCCCCGATCCGACCGAGGAGCACAGGATGACGAGCGACAGCGAGAAGTACTGGTACAACCTCAAGACGGGCGAGGTCGAGAAGGGCTTCGAGTCGCCCGCCGTCGATCGCGCCGGCCCCTTCGACACTCCCGAGGAGGCCGCGAAGGCTCCCGAGGTTCTCCGCGAGCGCTCCCGCGCGTGGGCCGAGGATGAGGCGCGCGACGACGCGTGGGGGTCGCGTTCGGGCTCGGCGGACGCCGACCAGTAGTCTGGCTACGGCCCGTTCGGGCGCCCGGAGAGGATGCGATGGACAAGCAGCGTGACTTCGTTCTGAGGACGATCGAGGAACGGGGCGTCAAGTTCGTCCGGTTGTGGTTCACCGACGTGATCGGCACGCTGAAGTCCGTCGCGATCGCGCCGGCAGAGGTCGAGGGTGCGTTCAGTGAAGGCCTGGGCTTCGACGGCTCCGCGATCGAGGGTCTCACGCGGTCGTACGAGTCCGATCTGCTCGCCCACCCCGACCCGACGACGTTCCAGATCCTGCCGTGGCGCGGCGAGATCGACCCGACCGCGCGCATGTTCTGCGACATCACCACGCCCGACGGACAGCCCGCCGTGGCGGATCCGCGGCACGTGCTCAAGCGCACGCTCGCCAAGGCGGCCGACGCGGGCTTCACCTTCTACACGCACCCCGAGATCGAGTTCTACCTCCTGAAGTCGTCGTCCTTCGGCGCGGACGGTCCCGAGCCGGTCGACTCGGCCGGCTACTTCGACAACGTGCCGGGTGGAACGGCTCACGACTTCCGCCGCCGTTCGGTGCGCATGCTCGAAGACCTCGGCATCTCCGTCGAGTTCAGCCACCACGAGGGCGGCCCCGGGCAGAACGAGATCGATCTGCGCTACGCCGATGCGCTGGCGACCGCGGACAACATCATGACGTTCCGCACCGTCATCAAGGAGGTGGCGATCGAGCAGGGCGTCTACGCCACCTTCATGCCGAAGCCCCTCAGCGGCAAGCCCGGCAGCGGCATGCACACGCACATGTCGCTCTTCGAGGGCGACGTCAACGCGTTCTACGAAGAGGGCGCGCAATACCAGCTCTCGAAGGTCGGCCGTCAGTTCATCGCCGGCCTCCTGCGCCACGCGAATGAGATCTCGGCCGTCACCAACCAGTTCGTCAACTCGTACAAGCGGCTGTGGGGCGGCGACGAAGCGCCCAGCTTCATCTGCTGGGGCCACAACAACCGCTCGGCGCTGGTGCGCGTGCCGCTGTACAAGCCCAGCAAGGGACAGTCCTCGCGGGTCGAGTACCGTGCGCTGGACTCGGCCGCCAACCCGTACCTGTCCTACGCGCTCATGCTCGCCGCCGGGCTCAAGGGCATCGAAGAGGGCTATGAGCTTCCGCCCGAGGCCGAGGACAACGTGTGGTCGCTGACCGACGCGGAGCGCCGCGCCCTCGGCTACGCGCCGCTGCCGGCGAGCCTCGACCACGCGCTGGAGTACATGGAGGAGTCCGAGCTCGTCGCCGAGACGCTCGGGGAGCAGGTCTTCAACTACGTGCTGCTCAACAAGCGCCGCGAGTGGCAGGAGTACCGCTCGCAGGTCACGCAGTTCGAGCTCAAGAGCAACCTCGAGATGCTCTGAGCCGCCCGGCGACGCATGTCCGCGAGCGAACGGTCCAGCTCTCTCACCCATCTCGCGCGCCTCGGCTTCAGCGGCCTGGCCGACGCCGACCTGCTCCTCGACGAGCTCGAGGCCGTCGGCATCCCGCGTCAGGCGGCGATGGACGGAGCTGCGGTCGCCGCCGACCCGGATGAGGCGATCGGCGCTGTGGCCCGCATCGCGCGCCGCGACGAGGGGGCGCTGCGCGCGCTCCTCCAGGACACCCAGGGGTGGCGTGCGCTGTGGGCGCTGCTCGGTGCATCGTCGGGTTTCGCGGACTTCTTCCTCCGGCACCCGGGTGAGCTCGCGGAACTGACGGGCGCCGGCACCAGCCTACCCGCCGAGGGCGAGCTGCGCGGCGCGCTCCTCGACGCCGTCCGCGCGACCGACGGTTTCGCGGAAGAAGGGGGCGAGGCATCCTGGATCGCCCTGCGCGTGCGCTACCGCCGCATGCTCGCCCGCATCGCGGCGTTCGACCTGCTCAGCGACTCGCCCGTCGACCACGTGCCCGCGGTGGCGGCTCGGCTGGCGGATGCCGCGGGCGCAGCGCTCGAGGCATCGCTGGCCGTCGCCCGCACCCGCGTGGCGGGGGGCGCGGCGGGGGCCGGCCTCTTCCCGCGCGAACAGGTGGCACGCGCGAACCTCGCCATCATCGGCATGGGGAAGACCGGGGCGCGTGAGCTAAACTACGTGAGCGACGTGGACGTGATCTTCGTCGCGGGCGCCGCCGACGACGCCGCTGCGGAGCTCGGGGAGAGCCGGATCGTCGACATCGCCACGCGCCTGGCGGTGCAGACGATGCGAGGCATCTCCAGCATCGAGGTGGAGCCGCCGCTGTGGGAGGTGGATGCGAACCTGCGTCCCGAAGGCAAGCAGGGAGCCCTGGTCCGGACGCTCGACTCGCACCTCGCGTACTACGACCGCTGGGCGAAGAGCTGGGAGTTCCAGGCCCTTCTGAAGGCGCGACCGATCGCCGGCGACGTCGCGCTCGGCGAGGCCTACGTCGCCGCCGTTCAGCCGAAGGTGTGGACGAGCGCAGCCCGGGAGAACTTCGTGGACAGCGTCCAGCGCATGCGCGAGCGCGTCACCGAGCACATCCCCGCAGCGGACGTCCCGTTCCAGATCAAGCTGGGCCCGGGCGGCATCCGCGACATCGAGTTCACCGTGCAGCTGCTGCAGCTCGTCCACGGGCTGTCGGACGATCGCATCCGCCAGCGTGGAACGCTCGAGGCGCTCGACGCCCTCGTGGCGGAGGGCTACATCGGGCGGTCGGAGGCATCCGCGTTCTCCCGCGACTACCGTGTGCTGCGCCTGCTGGAGCACCGCGTGCAGCTGCGGCATCTGCGACGCACGCACCTCATGCCCTCGCGTCCGGAGGACTTGCGGGTGCTGGCGCGCGCGTCGCGGCTCGGCGACTCGGGGCCGGGCGTGTGGGAGCTGTGGGAGTCGGTCAAGCGCGAGGTGCGCGACATCCATGTCCGTCTCTTCTACCGCCCGCTGCTCTCGGCGGTCGCCGCACTGCCGGCCGAGGAGCGTGCGCTGTCCACCGCGCAGGCCCACGATCGGCTCGCGGCGATCGGGTTCACAGACCCGGCTGGCGCGCTCCGGCACATCGCGGCACTGACGAGCGGGCTGAGCCGGAAGTCTACGATCCAGCGGCACCTGATGCCCGTGATGATCCGGTGGTTCGCCGACGGCGTCGATCCCGATTACGGTCTGCTCGCGTTCCGGCGGCTGAGCGAGCGACTCGGCAACACGCCGTGGTTCCTGCGGATGCTGCGCGACTCGTCGGCCGCGGCCGAGAGTCTCACCCGCGTCCTGTCCGGATCGCGCTATGTCGGGGAGCTGATGGAGTGGATTCCGGAGTCCGCCGCATGGCTGGACGACGACGAGCTGCTGCGTCCGAGATCTGGTCACGCTCTTCAACAGGAGGCGCGGGCGATCCAGGCGCGGCACGGATCCGTCGACGAGGCGATGCGGTCGGTCCGGGCGCTGCGGCGACGCGAGCTGCTGCGCACGGCCATGGGTGCGATCATCGGGTCCGTCACGATCGAGGAGGTCTCCGAGGCGCTCACGACGATCACCGATGTGACGATCCAGGCGACGCTGCGCGCGGTGCGTCCGACGGTCGTTCCGCCGGAGGACGACGCCCTGGACTTCTCCGTGATCGCGATGGGCCGCTTCGGCGGCCGAGAGCTCGGGTTCGGGTCCGATGCCGACGTGATGTACGTCTACCGTCCGAACGGCGTGGACCCGCAGCGCGCGCACGACCTCTCGCTGAAGCTCGTCGCCGCGTTGCGCGCGCAGTCGGAGGACCACCGCGTTCCCCTCGACCTCGACGCGGGCCTGCGGCCGGAAGGGCGCAACGGTCCGCTTGCCCGCTCGCTCGACGCCTATGCGGAGTACTACCGGCGGTGGTCGCTGTCGTGGGAGGCGCAGGCGCTCCTGCGTGCCCGGGGAGTTGCGGGCAGCGTCAAGCTCATCGCGGCGTTCACCGAGCTGGCCGATCAGGTGCGGTACCCGGAGAAGGTCGATCTCCAGGGTCTTCGCGAGATCAAGCGCATCAAGGCGCGCGTCGAGAGCGAGCGGCTGCCGCAGGGCGCCGATCCGGCGCGGCATCTGAAGCTCGGGCCGGGGTCTCTCAGCGATGTCGAGTGGCTGGCTCAGCTGCTGCAGCTCACGCACGCGCATGATGTGGCGGGCATGCGCACGACGTCCACCCTCGACGCGCTGACCGCGGCGCGTGAGGCGGGACTGGTGCCGACGGTGGCGGCGGAGCGACTCACCGAGGCCTGGCGCCTTGCGAGCCGGCTGCGCTCGGCGAACACGCTGCTGTCGGGGCAGACGAGCGACGTGCTGCCGGTGGACCGCAAGCGGCTGGACGGGATCGGCCGGCTGCTCGGGTACCCGCCGCGCTCGGCCACACAGGTCGAGGAGGACTATCTCGGCACGACACGGCGCGCCCGGCGCGTGTTCGAGAAGCTCTTCTACGGCTGATCGCGGCGCTGCGCCGGCTGCGTTGTGTCAGGACGCGGGGCACAGCGGGATGGCCGCTGCGCGATCTCTGTCGAGCGGTTGCCCGTTCAGCGCGGCGACGACGCGTACGGCCTGTTCCCAGTAGCGGGCGTAGTGCAGCGGGTCGGCGTTCACCTGGGTGCGGTGGGCGACGAGGGTGGGTTCGAGCGTCGCCCGCTCGGGAACACGCAGTGTCATCGCCCGGTAGAACTTGGTCGCGGCCGTGTGGGGATCCAGTCGCTCCTCGCGGCTTCCCCAGCCGTCCTGCTGCTGGAAGAGGCCGATCGACGTCGTCCGCGAGCCGTCGGGGTTCGTGACGCCGCTCGTCTCCCAGTCTCCGTACGTCAGGTTTCGCAGCGACGACTCGCCCATCGCCGTCATGACGGCGATCGTCTGATCGCGCTCGCCCAACGCGAGGTCGCGTCCCGCGATCATGATCGTGCAGGCGTGTGAGAGCTGCTCGACGCCGTAGCCGGCGACGGCAGGCTCGGCAGGTGGGGGAGCGATGACGGCGTGATCTCGATCATCGGTGAACTCGCTCAGAGCGTGCGCGGCGACGGCCGCGGCCACGATCACGGCCGCAAGCGCCACCACTGCGGTCAGCGCCCCACCGATTGCGAGGCCTCGGCCGGGGCCGCCGCGCCGATTGCTCGCCTTTCTCCCTCGACGCCGCCTGCTGCGCCGCACGGACCCGGGCGCGGGTGCGCGCGGTGGCCGTTTCGCGGTGGCAGAGCGGGGAGGCATGCGCCGTTCGCTTTCGTTCGGGGATCACGCGGGGCCCGTTCAGCGTAGGTGGGATGGCTGAGGATGCGCTCCGTGCGCAGCGATCTCTCCGCCGCGGCTTCCGGCGTCAGCAGCCGGGTCCGTTCGGGTCCTCGGTGCAGGTCCGGTCGACGAGAGCCGTCCGGGCTTCGAGCACTCGCACCGCGTACCCGCCGCTCGTCGCCGTGACGTACCCGGGCACGGGCCGCCACGAGCCCGTGCCGAAGTCGACGGATGCCGCGTACCGCACCGTGACGGCGACGGTGTACGTGCCGCGATCGCGGTAGACGTGACTCGTGGGCGTCGGCGTGAACTGCGCCTTCCCGAGCTGCTCCCACGTGGCGCCGCCGTTGCCGTGAACGGCGGACGTGCCGTCGCCGTGCGCGAACTCGAACGCGACGGGCGTGAAGCGCACCGTGACGTCCCAGTCCAGCAACGTTCCTGGGATCGACTGGACGGATGCCTCGGCCACCAGGTTCGCAGGCATCCCGACGACCGCGAATCCGGCAGGCTGCCCCGAGAGCGACGGCGTCGCCGGCCGGAACGACGCCAAGTCCGCGAGCGTGACGTCGGGGATCATGACCACGGTGTAGTTGCCGCGGCATCCCATCGGCCCGCACTCCTCAGGCTCGGCCTCGGGGGCAGGGGCCTGCTGCGATGGCGGTACGGGGGAGTTGCTCGACGGGGGAGACGGGGCGTCAGCGCCCGGGTTGGAGGCGTCGGCGGTGATGTCGACGGCGGAGCCGGAGTTGGACACTTCACACTCACCGGACCAGCCCCCCGCCCCGCAGGGGGCGGCCGCTGCACCAGCGGCAACCGTCAAGGTGATCAGAATGCCGACAGTGACCCCCATCGAGATTATGCGTCGCATGACGGATCTCCTTCGCGACCGTCGATTCGGCTAATGGCCATGCGAGTAGGGCTGTGTGACATAGGTACGAGATCGATTCGCATTGACTGGACGTCTGGCCGGTCTGCGGCAACGACTGAGTCTCCGCCCTCGTCCACGAGCGTGACGGCGGAGACGTCGAGGCATACGGATATAACGATGTCCGCGGCTGGCCCGAACCGGCTCGCCTCGTTCAACTCGATGAGTGCGATCGAAGTTGGCCCATCAACGACCCAGCCGTTGGCATGCATCTCAGACAGCGTCTGGCGGTCAACTGCGTTCGCCTCGCCAGTCGTCCATGAGTACACACCCTCAAATGTCTCGGGGTCGCTGAGATCGACCTCGTTCAACGCATCCACGTACGCGCGGTAGGTCGCCTCGGCGGCGGCGAAGGCCTCGGCCTCGCTCGAGAACGTCGGTGTGGGGTCGATGTCGGGTCCGGGGCCGCAACCCGTGAGCGCCAGGGCGAGGGCCATGCCGGCGACGGTGAGGTGTGTCGTACGCGAGGTCACCGGCCCCACGCTAACGAGGGGGGCGCCGCTCCCGTGGGACTTATCCACAACAGACGGCAGGCAGGCGCTGAAGCGCCTGCTGGGGAGGAACGGGGAGCGCGCAGCCGGCCGAATTCGATGGGGGCTCGACACGGGCTTCGGCCAGGCATATGCTGACCCCGATAAGTGGCGCAGCTGGGGGGAGACGCGCTCATCACGGATCCCCTGCGCCCTGACCTGGGGAGGGTCCGATGAAGAATCCGATCAAGAAGACTGCCGCTACGGCAGCACTCGTCCTGTGCGCTGCACTGGGCGGAGCAGGCGCCGCTCAGGCGAGCTACGCGTATGAGGTGCCGGCCACGACGGCCGGCAACCACGCGTCGAACTGGGGCGAGGACTGCGAGAAGATGGAGTTCGGCGACGGCGTCGCGTCGTACACGCTGCCGGCCGGCTACTACACGTATGTGGTCGTCAAGGCAGGGCGCACGAACACCGTGTACGAGGGCTTCTGGGGAGGCGACGTCTCCTCGCTCTCGGGCAAGGACATCAGCCACATCATCTACTGCGAGGAGCCGTACGACCCGTACGACCCCTACGGCAGCTGACCAATGAAGAGATCCTCCCACTCCATGACGGAGCGGGAGGATCTCTTGCTGTCTGTCGCTAGGACTCAGACGCCGAAGTACAGCTCGTACTCGAACGGGTGAGGACGAGCCGCGAGCGGCTTGATCTCGTTCTCGATCTTGTACTCGATCCACGTCTCGATCAGCTCGGGCGTGAACACGCCGCCCGCGAGGAGGAACTCGTGGTCGGCCGCGAGGGCGTCGAGCGAGTCCTGCAGCGAGTTCGGCACCTGCGGGATGTTCTTGGCCTCCTCGGGCGGCAGCTCGTAGAGGTCCTTGTCGACGGGCTCGTGCGGCTCGATGCGGTTCTTGATTCCGTCGAGGCCCGCCATGAGCTGCGCCGCGAAGGCGAGATACGGGTTGCCCGAGGCATCCGGAGCGCGGAACTCGATGCGCTTGGCCTTGGGGTTCGAGCCGGTGATCGGGATGCGGATGGCCGCCGAGCGGTTTCCGGCCGAGTACACCAGGTTGACCGGGGCCTCGTAGCCCTTCACCAGGCGGTGGTAGCTGTTGAGGGTCGGGTTGGTGAAGGCGAGCACCGAGGGCGCGTGGGCCAGGATTCCGCCGATGTACCAGCGGGCGATGTCGGAGAGACCGCCGTAGCCCTTCTCGTCGTAGAACAGCGGCTCGTTGCCGTTCCACAGCGACTGGTGCGTGTGCATGCCCGAGCCGTTGTCGCCGAACAGGGGCTTGGGCATGAAGGTCGCGACCTTGCCCCACTCGAGCGCCGTGTTCTTGACGATGTACTTGAACTTCAGGATGTCGTCTGCCGCGTGCACCATGGTGTCGAAGCGGTAGTTGATCTCGGCCTGGCCGCCCGTGCCCACCTCGTGGTGCGCGCGCTCGAGGATGAGACCGGCCTCGATCAGCTTGAGGCTGATGTCGTCGCGCAGGTCGGCCTGCTTGTCGACCGGCGAGACGGGGAAGTAGCCGCCCTTGTAGGGGGTCTTGTTGGCGAGGTTGCCGCCCTCTTCGGCGCGACCGGTGTTCCAGGCGCCCTCTTCGGAGTCGACGGAGTAGAAGCTCGAGTTCTGCTTCACGTCGTAGCGGACGTCGTCGAAGATGTAGAACTCGGCCTCGGGGGCGAAGAACGCGGTGTCGGCGATCCCGGTCGACGCGAGGTACTTCTCGGCCTTCTTGGCCACCTGGCGCGGGTCCTTGCCGTAGATCTCGCCGTTACGCGGGTTGTAGATGTCGAAGATCATGATCAGCGTCTTCGCCTCGCGGAACGGGTCGAGGTACGCCGTCGACACATCCGGGATCAGCTGCATGTCGGACTCGTGGATGTTCGCGAAGCCGCGGATCGAAGAGCCGTCGAACAGCTGGCCGACCGTGAAGAACTCCTCGTCAACGGTCGACGCCGGGATGTTGAAGTGCTGCTGCACACCAGGAAGATCCGTGAAACGGATGTCGAGGAACTTGACGTCCTCGTCCTTGATGAACTTGAGCACCTCTGATGAATCTTTGAACATGAAGGCTCCAGAGGTAGGGCATCGGGAACTGCCGCACGCGTGCGCGCTTAGGTGGCACGGTACCCGTGGGGGATTGCCCGGCAGTGACACCATTGTTTCGGGGATGTTACAGCGGCCTGGATACGCTTGACCGGTGACAGACAGCGTCTCCACCTACCCCGGCGAACGACTCGGACTGCCCCGCGAGGGCTCGGGCTCGATCGGTCGCGTGGGCCGCCGGATCGGGGCGCTGTTCCTCGATTACGGTGCCGCGTACCTGATCTCGGGATTCTTCGCCTGGGATGCCCTGGCGATCCTCGCGATCTTCGCGGCGATCCAGGTGGTCTTCATCCCGACGCTCCAGGGGAGCCCCGGTCACCGCATCTTCGGACTGCGTATCGTGCGTGCCGACGGCGCCTGGGTCGGGCTGTGGCGCCCGATCATTCGGACGCTCCTGCTCATCGTGGTCATCCCCGCCGTGATCTGGGATGCCGATCAGCGCGGCCTGCACGACAAGGCCGCCGGCACGATTCTGCTGCGCGCCTGACCGCGCGTCAGCGAGGACGCGGCGCGCGGACCTTCGTCGGGTCGATGCCCTTCGGGATCGGCATCGATGCGAGGGACTGCGAGACCGAGTCGATGCGCTTGATGACCGCGGCCATCGTGGCGCGGTCGATCTTGTTCGGCAGCGACTTGATGGTCGGCGCGAGCTTCGAGATCGGCACCTCGCCCTCGCCGTGTCCGATGTAGATGACAGTGACCGGCACGCCGGAAGCGACGCGCTGCGCCTTGGAGCGCTCGTCGTTCACGAGACGCGTGAGGCGCCCGCGTGCGCCCTCGCCGACGATGACGACACCGCCGCGACCGACGGCCCGGTAGACCGCCTCCTGCGTCCTCGGGTTGACGCCGACGGGCATGTCGGCAGCCTGCCACTTGCGTCCGAGCGATGTGGACATGACGTGGCCGGCGGCTCCCGGCATCCCGTCGATCTTCTTGTACATCGCGTTCGTCGACAGGCGGGTCATGAGCATGAGGCCGCCGAGGATGCCGAGCATGAGGCCGGTGACGCCCCACAGGATGATGCTCCAGATGGCGAACGGCGGGATGAGGAACCCGACGCCGACGCCGACGGCGATGCCGAGCAGAACGACGCCTGCGAGCACCCACGGCAGCCAGGGGAACGCCTGCTGCGTGAACGTGTAGAGAGAGCGGATCTGCGAGAAGAACCCGGGGCGCTTCTCGGGTGCGGAACTGCGGGCGGCCATGAGGTCCAGCCTACCTTTTCGCGCGGGGATGCTACGGCTCCTCCCCAACGCGTGCGCGGTGGGCGATCGTCCACAGATTCGGCGGCCGTCGTCGCGCCGCCGAGTCACGCGACGAAGCTGGATCCGTGACGCGATCCGACGACAGCCTGACCTCGCCGTACCGCGCGGTGCGGCCGATCGGGGCGCCGGGCGACGGCCCGTGGCCGGGCATGCTCACGTGCCTGCCGTCGGGCGAGCGTCGCGTGCTCGTCGACATCGACGTCGTGGGAACGGAGTGGGGCGGGTGGGATGCCGCTCCCGGCGGGCACGTCCTCGGCGCGCTCGACGTCGTGCGCCGGCAGGGCGGCCACGACGTCGAGCTGCCGGTGTGCCCCGAGTCCGTCGACTCCTACCTCGCGCGCCGGCGGGCCTCGCGACATCCGCTCGCGCCCGGCGAAGCGGTCACGCTCGGTGTGAGCCTGCTGCGCGGCTGTGCCGAGCTCCTGCCGCGTCGGCCCGGACCGGGCGGGTGGTGGCTCACCGAGACGGGCAGGCCGGTGTTCGCGACGGATGCTGCGCCCTCCCCGGTGCGGGAGTCCACCCTTCTGCTGCTCGACGAGCTCTCCCGCGCGACGCCGCACCCGACGGCCTGGGCGGATGCGGCTGCTGCGGTGTCGGCGGTGCGGGTGTCGGCGGCCGAGCTCGACCAGGCCGAACTCGGCGTCTTCGCGATCGCCGCGCCGGCTCCGCTCGACCTCGGGCCGACGCCGGCGACGGGGGCCGGTGAGCCCGAGGTGCTGCGGGGCGGGGCGGTCGAGACGGCGGAGAGCGAGCCGCGTCGAGGGCTCTGGGAGGCCCTCGCACGCCACGTCGACGCCGACCTCGCCGACGCCGTCTCGCGCACGACGACCTCCATCTGGCGGCGGGCGCGGGCGGCACCGACCACACGGCGGCGCGCACCGCTCCTCGTGGGCGCGGGCGTCGCTGCCGCGGTCGTCGGTGTCGGCCTCATGTGGCCGAGCGCGTCTGGAGAGGTCGCCACCGCGGGAGACGGGCACCGGACCCTCGAGTCGCTCGATGCGCCCTCGCCCACCGGCTCGGAGTCGCCCGCGGCTTCGCCCGCGGCTTCGCCTTCGGTGAACGCGGATCCGTCCGCGGCGGCCGTCGGAGGCGCGGATGCCGACGCGGCCGCACCCGAAGACCTCGAAGCCATCGCGGCGGGACTGCTGGCGAACATGGATGCGTGCGGGGAGGACGGCGAATGCCGGGCTGCCCTGGCGATGGATGGTGCCGAGGCTCCTGTCCAGGTCGGCATACCGCCCGATCGTCGCGCCGTCGTGATACTCGACGACTTCGGCGGTGTCGCGGTCCTCCGGGTGGATGACGCCTCGGGCGAACTGCCGTCTCAGCTCGTCGTCATCGCGCGCCAGAACGGCGAATGGCTGCTGCGCGACGTCCACGACGCCACGCAGCAGCCATGATGACCGCGGAGGTCAGATGCCGAGCTGGCCCTCGAATGCTGCAGCCTCGAGGCGAGCCTTCACCGCGCCGAGGAAGCGGGCGGCATCCGCGCCATCGACGACGCGGTGGTCGTAGGACAGCGCGAGATACACGTACGAGCGCACCGAGATGGCGTCCTTGCCGTCGACCTGGACCACACCGGGGCGCTTGACGACGATGCCGGTGCCGAGGATCGCGGTCTGCGGCAGGAAGACGACGGGGGTGTCGAAGAGCGCGCCGCGCGAGCCGGTGTTCGTCAGCGTGAACGTGCCGCCGGCGAGCTCGTCGGGCTTCAGCTTGTTGTCGCGCGTGCGTGCGGCCAGATCGGCGATCTCGTGCGCGATCTGAGCCAGGTTCTTCGACGCGGCGTCGCGCAGCACCGGGGTGAGCAGTCCGCGCTCGGTGTCGACGGCGATCGAGAGGTTCTCGGTCGCCGGGTAGACGATGTCGGTTCCGTCCACGGTGGAGTTGATCACCGGGTACGCCTGCAGCGCCTCGGCGGCAGCGAGCGCGAAGAACGGCAGGAACGAGAGCTTGTCGCCGGTCTTGGACTGGAAGTCGCCCTTCACCTTGTCGCGGAAGGCCGAGAGCTTCGTGACGTCGACCTCGACCACCGTGGTGAGCTGAGCGGTCGACTGCATCGAGGCGACGGCGCGCTCGGCGAGCACCTTGCGAAGGCGGGACATCGGCTGGGTCGTGCCGCGCAGCGGCGAGACCTCGAGGGGGGCCGGTGCAGCGGCCGCGGGAGCCGATGCAGGAGCCGCCGGTGAAGCGGATGCCGCCTCCGCGGCCTTGAGCACGTCTTCCTTGCGGATGCGGCCACCGACACCGGTGCCGGTGACCGATGCCAGGTCGACGCCCTGCTGCTGCGCGAGGCGACGGACGAGGGGAGTCACGTAGGACACCACGTCCGAGTCGTCGGCGGCCGGAGCGGCCGCCGCGGGAGCAGGAGCCGGGGCAGAAGCGGCGGGTGCCGGTGCGGCGGGTGCCGGAGCAGCAGCCGGGGCCGAGGCCTGCGGCGCGGGAGCGGGTGCGGCGGGGGCGGCCTGGGCCGGGGCGGGAGCCTCGGCCGGGGCGGGAGCCGGTGCCTCTGCCGCGGCGGGCGCGGCGGCCTGCGGCGCAGGAGCCTCGGCGGGTGCGGGCGCCGATCCGGCCTCACCGATACGGGCCAGGGGCGCTCCGACCGACACGGTCTCGTCCTCCTGGACGAGGATCTCCTGCAGCGTGCCGGCGAACGGCGAGGGGATCTCGGTGTCGACCTTGTCGGTCGAGATCTCGAGCAGCGGCTCGTCCACGGCGACCTCGTCGCCGACCTTCTTGAGCCAGCGGGTGACGGTGCCCTCGGTGACGCTCTCGCCGAGCTCGGGGAGCACGACATCCTTGCCGCCCGACGCTGCGGGAGCATCCTGTGAGGGTGCGGGTGCGGCTTCGGCGGGAGCCTCAGCAGCGGGCGCCTCAGCGGGTGCCGCCTCCGCCGGTGCGGATTCGGCGGGCGCGGCCTCGGCCGGCGCGGACTCGGCCGGAGCGGCCTCCGCGGCCTCGGGCTGCGGCGTCTCGGCCGGAGCGCTCGAGCCGTCGCCGATCTTCGCCAGGACGGCGCCGACCTCGACGGTCTCGTCCTCCTGGACCAGGATCTCCTCGATCACACCGCTCACCGGTGAAGGGATCTCGGTGTCGACCTTGTCCGTGGAGATCTCGAGCAAGCCCTCGTCCGCCTGGACCGTGTCGCCCACCTGCTTGAGCCAGCGGGTGACCGTACCCTCGGTGACGCTCTCACCGAGAGCGGGGAGGACCACGGAAGTGCTCATGTCGATGTCTCCTTCGGAATGGATATCGGATCTAGCTTAGTGATGCCGCGGGGCGCGAGCGTCAGAGCGCGTGGAGCGGCTTGCCGGCCAGTGCGAGGAACGCCTCGCCGAGCGCTTCGCTCTGCGTGGGGTGCGCGTGGATGAAGGGGGCGATGTCCTCCGGGTGGGCTTCCCAGCCCACCGCCAGCTGGCCCTCGGTGATGAGCTCGCCGACCCGGTCGCCCACGAGGTGCACGCCGATCACGGGGCCTTCCTTGATCCGCACGACCTTCACGATGCCGGCCGTGCCGAGGATCTCGCTCTTTCCGTTTCCGGCGAGGTTGTACTCGTACGACACGATGCCGTCGGCGCCGTGGGCATCCGCGGCCTGCGCCTCGGTGAGACCGACGGACGCGACCTCCGGGTGGCTGTAGGTGACCTTCGGGATCTGCAGGTCGGGGACGACGACGGGGGACAGGCCAGCGATCTCCTCGGCCACGAAGATGCCCTGCTGGAAGCCGCGATGCGCGAGCTGCAGGCCGGGCACGATGTCTCCCACGGCCCACACATGGGCCGCGCCGGTGCGGAGCCGCTCGTCGGTGACGACGAAGCCGCGGTCGATCGTGACGCCGGCCTCCTCGAAGCCGAGTCCGGCCGTCGCGGGTCCGCGCCCGACCGCGACGAGCAGGTAGTCGGCGTCGAAGGTCTTGCCGTCCTCGAGGGTGACGGTGACCCCGTCGGCGGTCTGCGTCACGCCCTGGAAACGCACGCCCAGCGAAGAGGCGATGCCGCGCCGGCGGAAGGCCCGCTCGAGGGCCTTGCTGAGGGCGACGTCCTCGTTGGGCACGAGGTGGTCGAGCGCCTCGACGATCGTGACGTCCACGCCGAACGAGCGCCACACGCTCGCGAACTCGACGCCGATGACCCCGCCGCCGAGGATGACCACGCGCGACGGGATCTCGTCGAGCTCGAGCGCGTGCTCGCTCGTGAGCACCCGACCGCCGATCTCGAGGCCGGGGAGTGTGCGGCTGTACGAGCCCGTCGCCAGGACCACGTCGCTTCCGCGGTAGAGGTCGTCGCCGACGCGGACGGCCGGGCCGGCTTCGAGCCGGCCCTCGCCGGCGACGACGGTGATGCCGCGAGCCTTCACGAGGCCTTCGAGTCCCTTGAACTTCTTCGCCACGATGCCTTCGCGGTACGCGCGCACGCCGGCGGGGTCGACACCGTCGAAGGACGCGCGGATGCCGATGGCCGAGGCATCCCGTGCGGTGTCGGCCACCTCCGCGGCGTGCAGCAGTGCCTTGGTCGGGATGCAGCCGCGGTGCAGGCAGGTGCCGCCGACCTTGTCCTTCTCGATGAGTGCGACGGACTTGCCGAGCTCGGCGGCGCGGAGCGCCGCGGCATAGCCGCCGCTGCCACCGCCCAGGACGACGAGGTCGAAGGTGTGCTCGGTCATCGGAACTCCTCTGTCGTGACGAATCGGATGAGGCTGCGCACCGTCGCGGCGGTGGGCCCCTTGTCGGTGAAGCCGTAGCCGCCGCCCTTGTTCATGCCCACGCCCGCGATGTCGAGGTGGACCCACGGGATGCGGGGGGCATCGGCGTCCTCCGACGTGCGCCCGACGAAGTGGCGCAGGAACAGCCCGGCGAAGAGCGATCCGCCGGCCGGATCGCCGATCTTGGCGTTCTGCAGGTCGGCGATGGGCGAATCCAGCTCGTCCACCATGTGAGCGGGGAGGGGAAGCTGCCAGGCGGGCTCCGCCTCCGCCGCGGCGGCGGCGAGGTAGGCGGCGACGGCAGCGTCATCGCCCATCACGCCGGCGTGGCGGTTGCCGAGCGCGATCGTGATGGCGCCGGTGAGGGTGGCGACATCGACGATGACGTCCGGATGCTCGCGGCTGGCCGCGACCAGGCCGTCGGCAAGCACCAGGCGGCCCTCGGCATCCGTGTTCAGCACCTCGACCGTGGTCCCGTCGAGCATCCGCAGCACGTCGCCCGGGCGTGTGGCGCGGCCGGACGGCATGTTGTCGGCGACGCACAGCCAGGCGGTGATCGCGACCGGCGCGCCCAGCGCGGCGACGGCGCGGAGCACGGCCAGTGCCGTGGCGGCGCCGCACATGTCGTACTTCATGCCCACCATCGAGGCGGCGGGCTTGAGCGACAGTCCGCCCGTGTCGAACGTGATGCCCTTGCCGACGAGTGCGACGTGGCGCGACGCGCCCTCGGGGGCGTAGGAGAGGCGCACGAGGCGCGGGGGCCGGTCGGACCCCTGGCCGACGCCGAGGATGCCGCCGTAGCCGCCTTCGCGCAGGGCGTGCTCGTCGAGGACGTCGACGGTGACGTCGAGTCCCTCGACCGACGCTCGCGCCCGCTCCGCGAAATCGGCGGGGCCGAGCCACTCGGCCGGAATCGAGACGAGGTCCTTCACGAGGGCGACGGCGTCGGCTGCCGCGACGACGGCCGCGAGGGCGCCGGCGTCCTCGGCGACGGTGCCGTGCACGACGACGCGCTTCGCGCGCGGCTTCGGCGCCTCGGACTTGTAGCCGTCGAACCGGTAGCCGCCCAGCGCAGCGCCCTCGGCCGCGGCGACCCACAGCGCGGGATCCGCGAACGGCGCGGCGATCGCGACCGTCTCGAAGCCGGTCAGGCCCCGAACGGCAGCGCCGACGGCGTCGCGCAGGGCGGCGGCATCCGGAGACGATCCTGTGCCGACGACGGCGAGCGGGCGGCTGACGGCAGCGGGAGCGTGGACCCGCTGCCACGAGCCGGCGGCTCCGGTGAAGCCGGTGGCCACGAGTGCGTCGCGCAGGCCGGGCCAGTCGCTCAGGTCGGGGGCGGCGTCGCCCTCGACGGGAGGAAGTGCGATCAGGATCGCGTCGGCGTCGGACTCTCGGATCGGTGCATCGCTGTACGCGAGGTCGGGAAACGACATGACCTCCATCCTATGTACGTCGCTTGCTCGCTCCGGGGTCGCGTGTTCGCTCTGAGCGGGACGCGTGCGACCCGGAGCGTGGGCGGCGGCTCGTAGCATGGGGGTATGCCCGTCTCCGGCCCGCTGTTCGAGCGCTCTGTCTCCGCGCCCCCGGTGCCGCGCGGACTCCCGCTGGTGGTCGCCCTCACCGGCTTCACCGACGCGGGCAGCGCCGTCAGCCAGCTGGTCGAGCACTTCCGCGACGATCTCGCGCCGACTCCGCTGATCGTGTTCACGAACGACGTGCTGCTGGACTACCGGGCGCGCCGCCCGGTGATCTCGTTCGATCAGGACCACCTCACCGACTACCGCCCGCCCCGCCTCGAACTGTCCTTCGCCCACGATGCGCTCGGGCAGCCGTTCCTGGTGCTGGCGGGGTACGAGCCCGACTTCGGGTGGGATGCGTTCGCCGCCGCCGTGCTGTCGTTCGTCGACGAGTTCGAGGTCTCGACCGTGACGTGGGTGCACGCGATCCCGATGCCCGTTCCCCACACGCGCCCCATCGGCACCACAGTGAGCGGCACGCGCACCGAGCTGACGGAGGCTCATTCGGTCTGGCAGCCCCACACGCAGGTGCCTTCGACGGCCGGTCACCTCGTGGAGTACCGGCTCGCCGAAGCCGGCGTGCGGGTGGCCGGATTCGTGCTGCTCATTCCGCACTATCTCGGCGACACCGAGTATCCCGCCGCCGCGCTGGCGGCACTCGACAGCCTCACCGTCGCAACCGGTCTCGTCTTCACCGGTGAAGATCTCCGCGAGGAGAACCGGGAGTACCTCGCGAAGGTCGAGGACCAGGTCAGCGGCAGCGACGAGCTCTCACGGATGGTCCAGGGACTGGAGGAGCGCTACGACGCCTACATGGCGGGGTCGACGCTCGCGACGCCGATGATCCACACCGGCGACCTGCCCAGCGCCGACGAGCTCGCCGCCGAACTCGAGCGCTTCCTCGCCACCCGGCCCACAGGCGAGGACGACAAGCGCGGCACCTGAGGCGGAATGCCGGGAGGCTCTGCGGCGTTGTCCCAGGAAGTGGTGCGGCACGACGGCACGCGGTGCTGGCGGCCCATCGCAAGTATGAGATACTGGATGCTCTGACCCGTTGTCAACTGGTTCCCCGAGGTCGCCTCGGCGGAGCGAGGACTTGACAAGGGTCTTACTAGTGTCCGAAATCGACCGGGGTATGGGGGACATGCCTCCGGTGAAAGGCGAAACGTGACCTCAGGCACGAACACCAAGGCCCGATCGGCCGCAACGGACACCGAGGCGGACGAGACCACCACCGCGAAGAAGGCGCCCGCGAAGACGGCCGCCAAGGCTCCTGCGAAGACCGCTGCGGCGAAGCCCGCCGCGAAGAAGACGACGACGCGCGCCAAGGCCGCGCCCAAGACCGCTGCGAAGAAGACCTCCAAGGACGACGACGACATCGAGGAAGGCGTGGAGCTCGAGGACGTCGAACTCGACGCGGAGGTGCTCGACGACGACGCCGACGAGTCGGAAGACACGGAAGGCGACACGCCTGCGCGCCCCGCTCGCCGGGGTGCCAAGGCGGTGACCGAGGAGAGCGACGCCGCCCCTGCCGAGGACGCCGACGATGAGGACGAGGAGAGCACCAAGCCCGCCTTCACCGAGCCGCTCCCGACGGGTGCCATCGTCATCTCCTCGAGCGACGAGGACGACGTCCCCGTCTACTCGACGCAGATCACCGGCGCGACCGCGGACCCTGTCAAGGACTACCTGAAGCAGATCGGCAAGGTGCCGCTCCTGAACGCGGCCGAAGAGGTCGAGCTCGCGATGCGCATCGAGGCGGGTCTGTTCGCCGAAGAGAAGCTGTCGCACATGTCGGCCGCCGAGAAGTCGTCGCAGCTGGGTCTTGACCTGCAGTGGGTCGCGCGCGACGGACAGCGCGCCAAGTCGCACCTGCTGGGCGCGAACCTCCGTCTGGTCGTCTCGCTCGCGAAGCGCTACACGGGTCGCGGCATGCAGTTCCTCGACCTGATCCAGGAGGGGAACCTCGGCCTCATCCGTGCGGTCGAGAAGTTCGACTACACCAAGGGCTTCAAGTTCTCGACCTACGCGACGTGGTGGATCCGTCAGGCCATCACCCGCGCCATGGCCGACCAGGCCCGTA
>NZ_JAYRDE010000040.1:0-23356 GCF_041909575.1 Microbacterium sp.
ACCTCGCGCGGAGCGGCGGGGTATTCCTCGGAGAGCAACACTCCGTTCGAGGAGTCGGCGTCAGGACGTATGGGACAGGAGATCGTGCTGCGACGCTGATCTGGCTCCATGGTGGCGGCTGGGTCTACGGCGAGCCCGAGGGCGACGACGAGATCCTCGCACACCTTGCTGCGCGATGCGACGTCGACGTTGTCGCGGTCCGCTACCGCCTCGCCCCGGAGCATCCCTTCCCCGCCGCCCTCGACGACGCCCTCGCCGTGTACCAGCACATCGCCAAATCGGGTCGACCGATCGTGATCGCGGGTGCGAGCGCCGGCGCAACCCTTGCCGCTGGCCTCTGTCTGCTGCTCCGCGACCGCGGCGACAACCAGCCCGCCGCACAGCTGCTGATCTGCCCACCGCTCGACGACCAGGCACGCGACGACGACGACGGCCCCCTCCGTCGAGCGGACATGGACCGCTACTGGAGGATGTACCTGGGTGCTGCCGAGCCCAACAGCTACGCGGCGCCCGCTCGCGCTCATACGACAGCCGGACTTGCGCCCGCGCACATCTACACCACGTCTGCTGACCCGCTACGTCTCGAGGGCTGGCGCTACGCGGGCAGGCTCGCCGCCGACGGCGTGGAGGTCAACGCGCGGTTCCTCCCCGGAGGGTTCCACGGATTCGAATACGAAGCACCCCGCAGCGCATTCTCCCGACGCTTCCTCTCGGAGATCGCAAGCACGGTGAGGAACGTCACCCGATCGCCTCGCGCATCCCGCCACGCGACGGGTACGGTGCCGGCATGAGCAGTGACTCGACTTCCGACCCGCAGCCCGTACAGCGTGTCTGTTTCATCATGCAACTCAAGCGCGACCGTGTCGACGACTATCTCGAAGTCCACGCCCACGTGTGGCCCGAGATGCTCAAAGCGCTCTCCGAGAGCGGGTACAGGAACTTCAGCCTCTTCGTCCGGCGCGACGACGGTCTAGTGGTCGCCTACCTCGAAACGGACGACTACGATCAAGCGGCCGCGGCGATGGCGCTCCGAGAGGTGAACACTCGATGGCAGGAAGGCATGGCCCAGTACTTCGAGCAGGGTCGTCCGGACAAGCAAAGCGACCTCCTGGAACACTACTTCCACCTCGCGTGACCGCGTCGTGCCAGGCTCTGCGCGTTCCTACAAGTCAGACGAGTTCATGAGGGACCTCCAGAGCGATCCGCCGCTCTCAACCAGATGACCGCGGTCGCCCCCGCGAGCACCGTTTGGTGGAAGTTCGTCCGGTCGCTGCGTGGGAACGATTTGGGAAGACTTGAGATCGACCCGGCACATCGAGGGCAATCGACGAAACCTCGAGATCCGCGGAACCGTGCGAGTGCACAGTGAAGCTCGCCTGCGAAATGTCCGAGGGTCGGAGTTCAAATACCTCCGTCTCCGCCAGAAGATCCTTGGCCAGTTCCTGTTTCCCTGGCGGCGTCGAGACAGTTCGGGACACCTTGCACCGATGCGTCTCGTAGCCCGCTCGAGGACGCTGTGCGCGCGACATCCGTCCTCGAAATTCCGTGGCGGCGGCCGGCGATCGAGTGTCACGGCGAGGGCCTGCCGAGGCCGAGGGATCGATCCGCTCAGTCTCCTACGGCGCCCGCCCTCGGGCCGGTCCCGCGATCGGTCGGCGTCACGAGAACTTCACTAGATCTCCTAGCGAAAGCCGATCGCCGATTGATAGCGTTCGGGAGTCGCGGGTCGGGCGCTCGGCGAAATGGGCCGGCTGCGACCGCATGAGGGCTCTATCGCCCGTTTCGCCGTGACGAGATCAACCTTCGGTCCGGATCACATAGGAGAGCGGATCATGCGCGTGACGGCTCTTCGCGACGGACTGAACACACTGACTTTCCGGCACCGCCTCCGACCAGAAGGACCAGGAATTGAGTGAATTGCTGAAAGTACGTCCCCGGATCTGGATCGGCATCGCGATCTACCTCGGCTATGTCGTCGTCGTCTTCACGGTGCAGAGGCTCTCAGGAGTTCCCTACACCGATCTCGCCGAAAGCGGCAGCAACCTGTTCTTCGGCGCGGGGCTCTCCCTGATCATCAGCGCGGTCCTGCTGGCGATCACCACCACCCTCCTGGGCTGGTGGCGCCCCGCACTCTTCGACCGGCAGCGAAGCGTGAGATGGCCGATCATCGCCCCGATCCTCTTGACCATCGCGCTGGTCGCCAACCTCATCTCGACGGACTGGTCCGCGTTCGACGTCCCCTTCCTCGCCGCGGCGATCGTACTCATCCTTGTCGGGTTCACGGAGGAGCTCACCACCCGCGGCCTCCTGCTCACCTCACTCCGGAGTCGACTTGGAGAAGGGTGGGTATGGTTCATCACCACGGCCGCATTCGCGCTGATGCACCTGGCGAATGCGCTGAGCGGTCAGGCGCTCGGAGCCACGCTCCAGCAGGTCGCCTTCACGTTCATGGCCGGCACCATCTTCTACATCCTGCGCCGCACCACGGGCAGCCTGATCTGGGCAATGCTCCTGCATGGGTTCTGGGACTTCTCCGTCTTCTCCCTCACACACGGCACATCCGGCCCGTTCGCCGCGATCGGCGCAACCATCAACGTCGTCGCGGGGATCTTCGCCTTGATCGCCGTGGCGTTCGTCATCCGCGGATCCAACGAACGACTCGACGCCACGACAAGGTAGGCACTCATGGGACGGGAAGAGAAAGCACGAGACGGCGCGTCGGCTGCCACGAAGGACCAGATCCTGGACGCCGCAGTCGTCATGCCCCGCGGATCAACGTTCGCCGGTGTTCTGGGGGCGACTGCCGGCGTCGGGCTCGGCGCGGGGACCGGCAACGCGACGGCATGGGGCGTCGCCGGTGGGATCATCGGGCAGCGGATCTCGAGCGCAGCCAAGGGCAGCTACCCCTCCATCGTGCTGGCAGTCTCCCCGACGAGGCTGCACGTCCTCGGACGCGAGCGGACCGGCGTCGTCGGCGGCTGGAAGGAGCTGCACCCCGTCGCGTACATCGAGCGCAGCAACCTCGGGGTGAAGGACCACCACAGCGGCACCGTGCATGTCATCGAGCTCACCGACACCACCACAGGCACCACTATCGAGTTCGAACAGCAGAACATCGGCGGCCTAGGGCTGAAGGATCTCCTGCGCCTCCTCCGGAGCTGATGAGACCTCCGCGCTCACCGGAGGTGTGGTCTACCACAGTGACTGTCGGCGCTCAGCGGTGCTTGGGCGCGAGATTCTGAGCCGGAATCGGGGATGCCTCGTCGATCCGCCGTCGAGGCCGGTTGGGGGACCTAGCACGCCGGGGCGATCTTCGCCACGGGCTCATCCTGCCGCAACGCGCTGAGCTTCGAGCTGTTCGAGGAGTCCTGCGAACGCGGCGGCATCTGGCTCGCGGCCGGCGGCGTGCTGGTCGGAGCCGTCGTGTTCACGACCCTGAGCGCCCTCCTGGACACGGCATCCCGGAGAGTCTCGCCCTCGGCATCTCGATCACCGACGGGGCGGGTGGTATCGCGCTCCTTGCGGCGATCTTCGTCTCGAACCTGCCCGAGGCGCTGGTCGGGGCGGCGTCGATGCGGGAGCAGGGGCGGTCGGCCGCTCAGATCCTCGGTCTCTGGACGGCTGTCGCGCTGCTGCTCACGGTCACGGTGGTCGTGGGCGCGGTCTATCTGGCTGACAGCGAACCGGCCGTCCTCTCGCTCCCGCTCGCCTTCGCGGCGGGCGCGGGTGATCGCCTCGCTCGCCGACACCCTCATGCCCGAGGCGTTCGAGCACGGCGGCCCCGCCGTCGCCCTCAGCACCGCCGCGGGCTTCGTGCTCTCGTTCGTCCTGTCGCTGGCGTAGCGGCGAGGTCCTCGCCGGCGGCACCTCCTAGCACGGGTTCCGTGGCCCGTCCAGGGCGGGCGGAACGCTGCCGGATCGGCCTACCTTCGACATGACCGGACCCACCACCGAGAGTCCGCGGAGAGCGGACTGGGCGGGGTAGCGATGGCGACGAAGAGCGGGAAGTCCGCGAAGAGGATGCCCAAGAGGCTGTACCAGGCCGAGCTGAAGCGACTGCAGGTCGAGCTGGTCGAGATGCAGCGGTGGGTCGCGGAGACCGGCACCCGCATCGTCGTGATCTTCGAGGGGCGGGATGCCGCGGGCAAAGGTGGTGCGATCAAACGGATCACCCAGTATCTCAACCCCCGGCACGCGCGCGTGGTCGCGCTCGACAAGCCGTCGAAACGAGAGCGCGGTCAGTGGTACTTCCAGCGGTACATCGAGCAGCTCCCCGGGAAGGGCGAGATCGTGTTGATGGACAGGTCCTGGTACAACCGCGCCGGAGTGGAGCGGGTGATGGGGTACTGCACCGAGGAGCAGTACCAGAGATTCCTGCGTCAAGCGCCCGTCGTGGAGCAGCTGCTCATCGAAGACGGCATCATCCTGATCAAGTACTGGTTCTCGGTCTCGGACGATGAACAGCAGGCGCGCTTTCGCGCGAGACGTGAGGACCCCATCAAGCTGTGGAAGCTGTCGCCCACGGACCTGGAGTCCATTCGCCGGTGGGAGGACTACTCCCGCGCGAAGGACGCGATGTTCGCCGCGACCGACACGTCGGGATCGCCGTGGTGGGTGGTCGAGAGCGACGACAAGCGCAGCGCGCGCGTGAACGCGATCAGCCACCTTCTCGACAGCATCCCGTACCACCACCTGGATCGCGAGAAGATCACGATCCCGGACCGCCCGAAAGCGGACGACTACGAGCGACCCCCCATCGAGCAGTTCACCTACGTTCCCGACATCGCCGCCGAGCTCGGCAAGAAGTAGCTGAGGGGCAGCGCGATCAGCGCGGCCTGGGGGCTCCGAGTGCCTCCCACCGATCCCGCGTGAGCACCGCCAGCTGGCCGGTCTTGTTCGGGAGTCGCACGCGGGGGCCGAGCTCGAACCCGAACCGACGCACGCGGGCGAGGGCCCGGTCGTTCTCCACGTCGGGCTCGATGACGATTCTGTCGACGGCGGAGATCGCGAACATGAACCCGGCGATCAGCTCCCCGATGCGGGTGGTCAGTCCCACGACGGGCGCGCCGCGATCGCCGAGGAAGAAGTGGATCCCGGCGTCGCCGGGCCGCGCGTCGTAGGCATCGCCGAGGGGGTCGTTCTCGGGTTCGTAGGTCTGCAGCAGCACGATCGGCAGCCCGTCGCGACGGATGAGGAACGCGTGGTGCGAGGGGAGCGACTCGACGTACGCGTAGGTGTCGCGCAGCTCCTCGCGTGACAGGTGACCGAGGCCCCAGAACCGTGCCGAGGGCCGGGTCACCCATTCGTGCAGGACGTCCAGATCACCTTCTGGGTCGAGCACCGTGAACTCGACGCGGCCCAGTGCAGGGTCGTCCACGACGTGAACGACCGCACCCGCGGAGCCGGTGATCAATCGGGCGTGGCGGGTGGTGGTCATGCTGCTCCTGTCGGTCGGTCGGGTCGCAGTCTCGCCCACTCGGTGGTGACCCGTGTGGGCCGCGCCTCGGCCCAGGCTGCGAGCTGGTCGGCGAAGTGCGGCGACGCGGGGTCTCCCGATGCGCCGAAGGGCACGCTCCACAGGCTGCGTTCGCGGTCGGCCACGTCCCACGCCCAGCGCGCGACCGAGCCGCGCCAGCTGCGGTCGGTGGTCCCGGGTGTCGAGCCGGTGCACCTCACCGTGTCGCCGTCGCCCGAGACCGCGACATCCAGTTCCGTGACGGGTGCGGCGGCGCCGGGCACCTCCGCCAGCACGTGCAGCGGCAGCATTCGGTGCGTCGATCCCCATTCGGGGGCGGCGGATGCCTCATCCCAGGCCTCGGCGCACATCCGGGGTGCGTCGGGCGCGATCGCGGGATGGGAGAGGAGTCGCGGCAGGGCGGCGGCCACCTGCGCTCCGACGGTGAGCCACGGCTGGAAGACGGGGCTGAAGCCGTGCGGCGCGTGGAGCGGCGCGAGCGCCGGGTGCGCGGCGACGCGTCGCACCACCCCGCTGCGCCACGCGGCGAAGCGGCCGGCGGCGCGGGAGGCGGCATCCATTCGCTCGTCCCATTCGTGCAGGTCCGCTTCGGCGGGAATCCAGGCGCGCAGGGCGGCGGCCGATCCGCTCGCGGTGTCACCCCAGATCTCGGCGAAGGCGTCGGCAGTCCGAGGCCGCAGTTCCTCGAGCAGTGAGCGGATGCGGGCGGCCCGATGGGCCGGCGGGTAGGCGAAGCCCAGATCGATCTCGACTCGCTCGGGCCGTTCGTTCGCGTCTACGGCGATGTCGCCCACGGCCGTCGCGGGAATCGGGGGGCGATCCGCCGCGGGCCGGCTGGTGGTGCCGTCGAGAGGCAGGCGACGTGCTTCGCGCGGAAGGTCCGGAGCGACGCCGACGGTGGCCGCGAGCACCGTGCCCGCGGAGTCCGCGGCGATCACGCGGTTGACGGGGTCGACCCACGAGCCGAACGCCTCGACCACGTCCTCGGCGGTGCGGGCTCGCAGCAGGGGAAGAAGAGCGGATGCTCCGACGTCGCGGTTCGTGCGTGCGGGCAGGCGGATGCTCCACCCGACGAGCGCGCCGTCCTGCTCGCGCAGGTCGGTCACCACCGTTCCACGCTCGGTCTCGATCGCCTCCACGTTCACGGCCGCCCCACCCCGCACGAAGACCTCCGAGCGCTGCACGTCGGCCGCCCGCCACCCGTCGGGACCGAGCGCGTCGTACCCGTCGGCGGTGGGGCGCAGCCGCTCCCGGAAGATCTCGACGCTGTGCGCCATCGCGTTGGTGACGCCCCACGCGGCGGGTCCGGTGTGACCGAAGTGGGGCACGCCGGGCACGCCGGGGAAAGCGAGGCCGACGACGTCGAATTCGCCGCATGCGAGGCGGATCTGCTGATAGACGCCGGGAAGCTCGAAGATGCGGTGCGGGTCGCCGCCGAGAAGAGGCATCCCACTCGCGGTCCGAGTCCCGTGGACGGCCCACGCGTTGCTGCCCGAGGAGGGGAGGGTCTCGTCGCCCGGATCTCCGTACCCGGCGAAGAGGTCGACCCACTCGTCGCCGAGCGTGTCCGCGACGTGCGCCCGCCACAGCACCACCGGGAACGGGGAGAAGAGCGCGTGCGCCACGTGGAGGACACCGAGCGGGTCGTGGTCCTCCCACGATTCGAGCGGCCGCCGATCCCCGAACACCCGATCGAGTTCGTCGAACTCCCACGCGCGGCATCCGACCGCAGTCATCCCGCGCCGCACGCCGGCGACGTAGCGGCGCACGAACCCGGAGGTCTCGGGATCGAGCGCTTCGAAGGCCCGCCGGGCGGTGTCGTCGAGGCGTGCGCGCCGCGCGAAGACGTCCCACGCGACGCCCGCGCCCCCGATGAGCTCCGACAGCCGGCCGCTGGTCCGCAGGCGGTCCACCTCGATCTGCCAGCCGCGGTCGCGGGCGGTGACCTCGCCTTGTGCCTCGGCGAGGTCGCCGACGTCGGCGGCGCGGATGTGGGGGATGCCCAGGTCGTCGCGGGAGACCTCTGCCATCCCGTCAGACTCCCACGGCGACGGGCGTCGCGGTGAGAGCGGCGGCGGAGCGCGTGATCGGGTTGTTCAGCCGTCCGGCGTAGAGCAGCGACGACGACTGGTTCGTGAGGTCGACCATCTGCAGGGTGTTGCGCAGCTGCAGGCGGTTGAGGCACGAGTGCGCGAAGCTGTCGGCGCGCAGGTCGACGCGCGAGTCGAGATCGGGATGCCGTGCCGCGTGCTCGTCGACCGCATCGGCGACCAGGCGCCAGAACACGTCCTCGCGCAGGGTGCCGTCCGCGTGGAGGATCCCGGCCAGATGACGCAGTACCCCGTCGAACACGTCGGTGAAGATCGCGAGGGCCTTCTCCTCGTCGTCGACCGGCGTGACGATGCGGCGGATGTCCTCGGGCACGTCACGGGCGCCCAGCACGGCGACCTCTTCCCCGATGTCCTTCATGAACACGCCCGAGGGGACGTGGTCGTCGAGGATGAGGATGAGGTTCTCGCCGTGCGGCATGAACGCCAGATCGTGTACGAGGAGGCAGTGCACGAGCGGCTGGAGGTAGACCCGGAGGTAGGCGGCGACCCACTCCGACGGCGAGACATCGGCGGCACGGATCAGCGCGGTCGCGAACGAGCGTCCGGCGGAGTCGCGGTGCAGGAGCGATGCCATCGTCGCGAGCTGCTGCTCGGGGCGGATCAAGGGCACCGGGCTCTCCCGCCACAGCGCGGCGAGCATCTTCCGATGCGCTGACGGCTGCGAGGTGCGGTGGTACACGTCGCCGGTGTACCCGATCGACGCGCGTTCCCGCAGCACGCGGAAGCCGGCATCCCCGAGGGTGCTGTCTGAGGCGACGAGGTCGGCGACCCAGTCGTTGATCGCCGGCGTCACGCGCATGTAGGCGGGGGAGAGCCCGCGCAGGAACCCCATGTTCTGCACCGCGAGGGCGGTCTTGACGTAGTGGCGTGACGGGTGGGTCGCGTTGAACATGGTGCGAACGGACTGCTGTGCGCGGTACTCCGACTCGCTCTCGCCGATGAGCACGAGGTCGCGGCGCGCGAGGTCCGGCGCGAAGGTCACGGTGATCCGGTTCTCCCACTGCCACGGGTGGACGGGGAGCAGGTGGTAGTCGGATGGGTCTTCCCCCACGGCGTCGAGCCGGGAGGCGAAGAGGGTACGCTCGGCCTCGCTCAGCTCGCCGCCGATGAGCGCCTCCTCGTCGAGACCGGCGCCGAGGGCGAGGTGAGACTGCGACCGCCGGGCGGCCAGCCAGACGACGCGGAACGGGGTGCCGGCCTCGGGTGCGAAGGCCGCGTGGTCGGTCACACCGAACCCGATCCGCCCGTTGTTCGCGACGAACCCGGGGTGGCCTTCGGTCATCGAGGTCTCGATGGTCTGGAAGTCGGCATCCACGAGCTCGTCGACGGATGCTCCGCCGCGGGCGATCTTGAACGCGGCGCCCGCCAGGGTCGACGCGATCTCCTCGAGATACACCGGGAGGAGCGCGTCCGAGATGCCCAGCTGAGGCTGCAGCTCGAGGATCAGCGCCTGCGCATCCAGCGGTGCGGGCTCGCCGTTCACGCGACGTTCGAGCGAGGCCTCGTCGATGATCCAGTGCTCCAGCGCGGTGCGCTGCGCCGCGAACCGGTACTCGGCGGTCCCTTCGGCGGTCACCAGCCGCCAGCCGTCGCCGATCGGCTCAGGTGCGATCAGTCGCTCGTGCGAGAACTCGGCGATCGCCTTCGCGACGAGGTGTCGCTGCGCGTTCTCGAGGGTGAGGGGGGTGAGGTGTGCGGCTTCCGCGATCACGGGAGGCTCCTTTCCTGCGCGACCAGCGGCGCGCGCGATGACAGCTCGGATGCCGCGAATCCGCGGCGGGTGCAGACCGAGAGCATCGCCTGCTTGACGTGGGAGCCGTCGACGAGGCTCACCTCGGACAGTTCGACGAATCCTGCGCGCCGGTTCTTCAGGCGGATGGCGCTGTTGCGGACATCCGGTTCGACGACCACGCGTTCGGCGGAACGTGCGTCGAAGCACCAGGCCATCACGGCGGCGAAGACGGCATCGGTCAGACCGTGGCGGGGCGGGCCCGCCGGCGGTGCGATGAGGATGTGCATCCCCAGGTCGCCGGGTCGTGACGGGTGGATGCCGGTGAGCAGCACCTGCGCCGGGTCGTACGTCTCGACGTAGAACGTGGGGACGCCGTCGACCAGGCCGAGCCAGCCGTCCTGGGCAGGGTCGGCCACGACCCCCGCCAGGTAGGAGCGGATCTCGCCGGGCGTGAGGTCGGGCATGCCCCAGAACGCGCTGTGCGGGTGGGCGAGCCACCGCTGCAGCATCGTCGCGTCGCGGAGCGGGTCGACCGGAATGAGGCGGATGTCGAGGGACGCGGCATCCGCGCTCATGCCATCGCCTCCGGCGCACCGGACCCGGCCGGAACGAGCGACCCCGCGGGGAGCCCGAAGTCCTGGAACGCGATGCGGCGCTCGATCGGGTAGACCTCGTGTCCGAGCACCGAGGCGAGGATCGACGAGTTGCGCCACGCGCCGAATCCGAGATCGGGTGCTGTGAGACCGTGGGTGTGCTCTTCGCCGTTCTGCACGAAGACCCGGCCGCGTCCACCGTCGATGCTGTAGTCGCGGGCGACGTCGAGCCGGCCGAGCGCATCGAAGTCGAGACGGTCGGCGACCGGCGCGAGGAACGGCGGCGTCTCGGCCGCGTATCCCGTCGCCAGCACGAGCGACGCGGTCTCTCGGGTCTGCTCGTGGCCGAGCTGGCCGTGGCGCAGCCGCAGACGGAAGCGGTCCGTGTCCCACTCCGCCGCCGTCACCTCGGTGTCGGTCAGCAGCGTCGTCGGCACCGGGCCGTCGGCGCTCAGCCGGTAGAGCGTGTCGTAGATGTCGTCGATCAGCTCGGCGGAGATGCCCTTGTAGAGGCTGCGCTGCTCCCGCCCCAGTGCCTGCCGCTGCGCGAGCGCAAGACCGTGGAAGTGGTCGGTGTACTCGGGCGAGGTCATCTCGAGCGTGAGCTTGGTGTACTCCATCGGGAAGAACCTCGGCGAACGGGTGATCCAGTCCAGCCGGTAGCCGTCGCCCGTCGCGCCCTCGAGGAGGTCGCGGTAGATCTCGGCGGCGGACTGGCCGCTGCCCACGACGGTGATCGATCCGGATCGGCGCAGGCGGTCGCGATGCTCCAGGTACTCGGAGCTGTGGATCGCCGGGCCCTCGAGTCCCCGCAGTTCGCGCGGGATGACGGGGTTCGTGCCCACCCCGAGCACGACGTGGCGTGCGTGGAGCTCGCTCGTCTCGCCGGTGTCGGTGCGCATCGCCCGGACCACATAGGTGTCGGCCGTCGGATCGTGCTCGATGGCGACGACCTCCTGGTTCCAGCGGAGGTTCGGCAGCTGTGCCGCCGCCCACCGGCAGTAGGCGTCGTACTCGGTGCGCAGCGCGTAGAAGCTCTCGCGGATGTAGAACGGGTACAGACGGCCGGTGTGCTTGAGCCAGGCGAGGAACGAGTAGGGCGAGGTCGGGTCGGCCATCGTGACGAGGTCGGCGAGGAACGGCACCTGGATGGTCGCGCCCTCGATCATCATGCCGTGGTGCCAGCGGAACCCGTCGGCGCGATCGAGGAACACCGCGTCGAGCCCGGTCGGCTCGGCCAGGCATGCCAGGCCCAGGTTGAACGGCCCGATCCCGACACCGACGAGGTCGTGGACGTGGGCGCTCATGCCAGCGGCTCCGCTCCGACGAGCGCGGCGTCCGTCTCGGACTCGAGATCGGCGAGCGTCGCCGCGGCGTCCTTCACCATCGCGAGCACCTCCCGCACATCGTCGAGGCTCGTCGTGGGGTTGAGGAGCGTGAGCTTCAGGCACGGGCGGTCATCGATGACGGTCTTCGCGACGAGCGCCCGGCCTGACTCGAACAGCACCCGGCGGACGCCTGCGACGAGGGCATCCTGGGTCGCGGCATCCGTCCCCTCGGGCCTGACCCGGAACAGCACCGTGCTCAGCTGGCTGCGGCCCACGAGCTCGAGCAGGTCGTCCGCGTCGACCTCGTTCGCGACATCCGCCGCGAGGTCGATGGTGGCATCGAACAGTTCGCCGAGGCGGTCGGCTCCGAGCGCCCGCAGGGAGACCCACAGCTTCAGGGCGTCGAATCTGCGGGTCGTCTGCAGTGACTTGTCGACCTGGTTGGGCTCGGCGTTATCGAGCGGATTGAGGTAGTCGGCGTACCAGGCGCCGGCCGCGAGATCCCGGGGTTCGCGCACGATCAGCGCGCTCGATGACACCGGCTGGAAGAAGCTCTTGTGGAAGTCCACCGTGACGGAGCGGGCACGCTCGACGCCTGCGAGCAAGTGGCGCCGGCGCTGCGAGACCAGCAGCCCGCATCCGTAGGCCGCGTCCACATGCAGCCACACGCCGCCGACCTCGCATCGGTCGGCGATCGCATCGATCGGATCGATCACGCCCCGATCCGTGGTCCCGGCGGTGGCGACCACCGCCATCGGCAGTCGCCCGCTCCTGCGCGATTCGCGGAGGGATTGCTCCAACGAGCGGGGGTCCATTCGTCCCTCACCGTCGTCGCCGACGATCACGACGGCGTCGTCGGCGAGACCGAGGAGCAGGGCCGACTTGGCGACGCTGAAGTGGCTGGACGAGGTCGCGTGCACCGTCATCCTGGCCAGCGCCTCGGAGCGCGGACCGCCGTGCGCGGCGAGCGCCGCTTCGCGGGCGAGGAACAGGGCGTGCAGATTCGACTGCGTGCCGCCGGAGGTGAACACGCCGTCGCCGTGCGCGAATCCGATGCGCGTGGCCGTCCACGAGATCAGCCGCTGCTCCATGAGGGTGCCCACGGTGGACTGGTCGTAGGTGTCGACCGAGGTGTTGACGGCGGCCAGGACCGCTTCTGCCGCGACGGCGGGAAGAGCCACGGGGCAGTTGAGGTGTGCGGTGTACGAGGGGTGGTGGAACCAGACCGCGTTCTCGAGGAAGAGCTCGTCGATCTCGGCGACGGCGGCCGACGTGCCGATGCCACCGCCATCGAGGTCCACTCGGTCGGTGAGGTCCTGAAGGTCGTTTCTGGCTGCCCCGGAGAAGGGTTGGGAGACTTCGGCGAAGCGGTGAGCGAGTCGGTCCGATGTTTCGGCGATCAGTGCGGTGTAGGAATCGGTCGTCGAACGCGTCAGCAGCTCGTGCATGGGTCTCCTCTTAGGTATGCCTCACCTAACTTGGAGGATTGCGCGAACGTTGTCAATCCGGACGTAACGGTCCGGCCGAAAATTCTGCCTTGACGAGGCGACGGTCGGCGGTCCATAATCATCCACGTTAGATAAATCGATTTATCACAAGGATGTGAGAATGCCTCGGCCTCGGATCTCGGACGTCGCAGCGGCGGCGGGCGTGTCGGTGACGACCGTCTCGCTCGTCATGAACGACGTCGAGTCGCGCATCTCGGAGGAGACGCGCCGTCGAGTCCGCGAGGCTGCGCACGCCGTGGGCTACGCGCCCAGTTCGGTGGCTCGCGGTCTGCGCACGCAGCAGACGCGCACGGTCGGCCTCATCTCCGATCAGATCGCCACCACCCCGTTCGCGGGCCGCATGCTCGCGGGCGCCCAGGACGCTGCCCGCGAGAGCGGCCATCTCGTCTTCCTGGTCGACACCGGGGGCGACGGCGACATCGAACGGAGTGCGATCCACGCACTGACCTCGCAGCAGGTGGACGCGATGATCTACGCGTGCATGTGGCACCGCGTGGTGGACGCGCCCGCCGGACTGCCCTCGACCACGGTCTTCCTCGACTGCCGGCCGGCAGACGGCGGCTTCCGCAGCGTCGTACCGGACGACAGGGCGGGCGGGTACACCGCCACGCGCGAGCTCATCGCCGCCGGTCACCGGCGGATCGCGTATCTCGACACCGACGATGCCCCGATCGCGTCGCACCTGCGGCACGAGGGCTACCTGGAGGCGCTGGCCGAGGCCCGCATCCCGGTCGACCCGGCTCTCCACGTCACGGGCGCCACCACCGCTCAGGGGGGCCGGTCCGCAGCGGAGGTCCTCCTCGACCTCCCCGACGACCGGCGTCCGACCGCGATCTTCTGCTTCAACGACCGCATGGCTGTCGGCGTCTACACCGCCGTCCACCACCGCGGACTCGAGATTCCGCGCGACCTGTCGATCATCGGCTATGACGATCAGCAGCTCGTCGCCGCGGAGCAAGACCCCCCACTGACCACGATCGCCCTTCCCCACTACGAAATGGGTCGCTGGGCGATGGAGGTCGCGCTCGGCGTCCGCGCAGAAGGGGATGAGGACGCCACGCACCTGATGGAGTGTCCCGTCGTCAGACGAGACTCCGTGGGCCCGCCGCCGGCGCAAGTCGCCAAACCGAACCGGCGACGGGCTTCACACACCGAACGACTGCCGTAGGCAGTCTCCGATCAGCGATCGACGCGCGCGTCGATCGCCAATGAAAAGGAAACCACAGAAAATGCGCAGAACGACGCCGATGTTCGTATCGGTCGGGTTGGTGGGGGCGATCGCCCTCACCGGATGTGGGCAGGCGGGTCAGGGTGACGCCACGACCGCAGACGGCCGCACCGAGCTCACCATGTGGACGCACTCCGCCGGCAACCCCGCCGAGCTCGAGGTGTACGAGCGGATCATCTCGGACTTCAACGAGTCCCAGGACCAGTACGAGGTCGTGCACGAGTCCTTCCCGCAGGGGGCGTACAACGACGCGATCGTCGCGGCCGCGTCATCCGGGGACCTTCCCTGCCTGCTGGATCTCGACGGGCCGATCATGCCGAACTGGGCCTGGGCGGGCTACCTGCAGCCCCTCGAGCTTCCGACCGAGCTGACCGACTCGCTGCTGCCGACGGCGGTCGGGGTGTGGAACGACGAGATCTACTCGGCGGGCTACTGGGATGCCGCGCTCGGGATCTTCGCGCGCGAGTCCGTGCTCACCGAGAACGGGATCCGCATCCCGACGGTCGAGGAGCCGTGGACCGCTGACGAGTTCGAGGCCGCACTGGCGACCCTCAAGGACGCCGGATACGAGACCCCCATCGACATCGGAGCAGAAGACACCGGCGAGTGGTGGCCCTACGCCTACTCCCCGTTCCTGCAGAGCTTCGGGGGCGATCTGATCGACCGCTCCACCATGCTCAGCGCCGAGGGCGTGCTCAACGGGCCGGAAGCCGTGGCATGGGGCGACTGGTTCGCGGGGCTGTTCGCGGACGGCTACGCCGGCAACAGCGGCACCGTCGGCAATCAGGAGTTCATCGACGACGAGGTGGCCCTCAGCTACACGGGCGTGTGGAACGCGGTCACTGCGCTCGACGCGGTCGGCGACGACCTGCTGATCCTGCCTCCGCCGGATCTCGGCACCGGGCCGAAGATCGGCGGCGGCTCGTGGCAGTGGGGCATCTCGTCGGAGTGCAACGACGCCGACGGAGCCCGCGAGTATCTCGAGTTCAGCTTCCAGGACGAGTACATCACCGAGTTCGCCGACAAGCAGGTCGTGATCCCGGCCACCGAGGCCGCCGCCCAGGCGTCGGAGTACTTCGGCGACGACGGAGCGCTGCGTCCGTTCGTGGAGTTCTCGCAGGAGTACGCGGTGCTCCGCCCCGAGACCCCCGCGTACGCGGTGATCTCGACGACGTTCGAGACGGCTGCGAAGGACATCATGAACGGCGCCGACGTGCAGGACACGCTCGATCGCGCGGTGTCGGAGATCGACGCGAACATCGCGTCGAACGACGGGTACGGCTTCCAGTGATCCGCCGCGCCGGCCCGGGGGGCGCGCGCCCCCGCCGGCGCATTCTCAGAGAGCTCTGCCATGACTGTCACACCCCCGACGGTCGCCGCCGAAGAACCTCGGCGCGCCACCCGTCGCCTCCGCTCCATCAAAGGCCGCGAGACGTGGGCCGGCCTCGGAATGATCGCCCCCGCCGGCATCCTCCTCGTGCTGTTCCTGATCATCCCCGTGATCCTCGCGTTCACCCTGTCGTTCACCAACGCGAGGCTCATCTCGCCCAACCCGCCGCGCTTCGTGGGCTTCGACAACTTCATCCGCGCTTTCACGGCGGACCCCGTCCTGATCCAGTCCATCGGCAACACCGCGGTGTTCGCGCTGGTCGTCGTTCCGGTCCAAGCCGCCCTCGGGCTGCTCCTTGCCGTGCTCGTGAATCGGCGAATGCGCGGCGTCACCGCGTTCCGGGTGATCTTCTTCATCCCGGTCGTCACGTCGATCGTCGTCGTGTCGATCCTGTGGAAGTTCATGTACCAGGACGACGGGCTGATCAACTCCATGATCAACGCGCTCACGTTCGGGTTGTGGTCGGGCGCGGACTGGCTGAACGATCCTCAGACAGCGCTCGGCGCCATCATCTTCATGTCCATCTGGCAGGCCGTCGGATTCCACATGATCATCTGGCTCTCGGGACTGCAGACCATTCCCGAGGAACTCTACGAAGCGGCCAAGATGGACGGCGCGAGCCCCTGGCGCCAATTCACGAATGTCACCTGGCCCGGGCTTCGCCCGACGATGGTATTCGTCCTGGTCACGATCACCATCGCCGCACTAGGACTGTTCGTCCAGGTCGACGTGATGACCCAGGGCGGACCGGTGAACTCCACCTCGACGATCGTCTTCTACGCCGTTCGCAAGGGTTACGAGCAGCAGGAGATCGGCTATGCCGCCGCGATCTCGCTCATCTTCTTCGTCGCGGTTCTCATCATCGCGCTCATTCAGCGTCGCCTGACGCGAGAGAAGGACTGACGGATGTCCATCACCAGAACCCTCACGCCCGCGGCACCGGCCGCGGGCCGGTCGGGCAGGAAGAACTCCGCATCCAGTGAGAAGTCCCAGCGTCGCCGGGGAAAGATCCTGCTGTACGTGGCGCTGTCGCTGTTCGGCGTGGTCTTCCTCTTCCCGCTCGTCTTCATGTTCGTCTCGAGCCTCAAGCCGGACAGCCAGATCCTGCAGGACATCGATTCGGTCAACGCCTTTCTCCCCGTGGGGGACATCAGCCTCGACAACTACTTCGGCGTGTTCGACCGGGTCCCCGTCGCGCAGTTCATGTTCAACTCGGTCCTCGTCACGGTCCTCACCGTCGGCTTGGGCCTGATCGTCAACTCGATGGCCGGGTTCGCCCTGTCGCGGCTGGAGTGGAAGGGGCGAATCGTGGTGCTCGCGGTCGTCATCGCCACGCTGATCGTGCCCTTCGAGACGATCGCGGTGCCGATGGTCTACTGGGTCGCGCAGCTCCCGACCCTCGTCCTGGAAGGCGGCGTGCTGAAGTACGACTTCGGCTGGCTGAACACCTACGAGGTGCAGATCGTGCCGTTCATCGCGAACGCGTTCTCGATCTTCCTGTTCACGCAGTACTTCTCGACCATCCCGAGGTCCCTCGATGAGGCGGCCCGCATCGACGGGGCCAGCTGGTTCACGATCTATCGACGCATCCTCGTGCCGCTGTCGGGTCCGGCATTCGCGACGGTCGCGATCCTGACGTTCCTTCCGGCGTGGAACCAGTACCTCTGGCCGCTGATGGTGGTTCAGAAGGAGGAGCTGCGGCCGGTGATGGTCGGCATGCAGTACTTCTTCCAGCTGAACACCGCGTGGGGTGAGGTGATGGCCTACACATCGCTGATCACGCTGCCCGTCCTCATCGTGTTCCTCATCTTCCAGCGGGCGTTCGTCAGCAGCATCGCCGCGAGCGGGGTGAAGGGATGACGGCGGCGGATGCTGCGCGCATCGTGGTCGTCGGTGAAGCGCTGGTCGACATCATGCATCGCCATGCAGGTGCCGTCGACGAGGCGCCGGGAGGGAGTCCCGCCAATGTCGCGCTCGCCCTCGGGCGTCTCGGGCGGACTCCCGCGCTCATCACGCGCCTCGGCGCCGATGATCGCGGCGACCGGCTGCGGCGCTGGCTGAGTTCGTCGGGCGTCGCGGTGACGGCCGTCGATGCGCCGCGGACGGCGACGGCGGTCGCGCGTCTCGACGAGTCCGGTGCCGCGTCGTACGAGTTCGATCTGGACTGGGATCTCGACGGGGTCGACACCGCGGAACTGACCACCGCCGACCTGGTCCACATCGGCTCGGTCGGCGCCGTGCTCGAACCGGGAGCCTCCCAGCTGATGGCGCTCGTCCGGGCGGCACGGAAGGGCGCGACGATCACGTACGACCCGAACATCCGCCCCGCGCTCGTCAACGACCCGGCCGCCGTGCGACGTCGCGTCGCCGAGCTCGTCGACCTCGCCGATGTGGTCAAGGCGAGCGACGACGACGTCCGGTGGCTGCATCCCGGCCGCGACATCGTCGACATCGCGCAGGAATGGCAGGCCCGCGGCCCCGCCCTCGTCGTCGTCACGCTCGGCGCCGACGGTGCGATCGCGGTGACGGCCGACGGCCTTCTCGCGATCCCCGCTGTCCGCACGCCCGTGGTCGACACGGTCGGCGCCGGCGACACCTTCATGGGCGCGCTGATCGACGGCGTCGTGGGTCTCGGGGGAGCAGGTGCCCGCGGGCGACGGTCAGGCGACGGCATCCCGAGCAGCGCTCTGGAAGATGTGCTCACGCGGGCGGCGCGGGCGGCGGCGATCACCGTCTCGCGCCCGGGCGCCGACACGCCGCTCGCAGCGGAGCTCGCCGCGGTCGCGCTCACCTTCGCGGGCAGTGACCTCGGCCCGATGACCCCCACACCCCGACTCAGCGCGTCGCGCTGACCAACGAAGGATCAATCTTGTTCGACCTCCCCGGCTCCTGGGTATGGGACTTCTGGTTCGCTGACGACGGCGACCGGTACCACCTGTTCTTCCTCTACGCCTCCCGTGCCCTGCACGACCCCGATGCGCGCCACTACCGCGCGTCGATCGGCCACGCCGTCTCGACCGACCTCGTCGAGTGGACGCAGACCGCCGACGCTCTCGTCCGCAGTGACGCCCCCGCCTTCGACGACCTCGCCACCTGGACCGGATCGGTGATCAGGCACCCCGACGGCACATGGTTCCTCTTCTACACCGGTTCGTCGCTCGCTCCGGACGGCAAGAACGTGCAGAGCATCGGGTATGCCACGTCGACCGATCTCGAGACGTGGACCAAGACCGGCACCCCCGTGCTGGACGCACGCGCACCCTGGTACGAGACGCTGGAGAGCGGCGCGTGGCACGACGAGGCCTTCCGCGACCCGTGGGTCTTCGCCGACCCTGACGGCGACGGCTGGCACATGCTCGTCACCGCCCGTGCACCGCACGGCCCCGTCGACGGCCGCGGCGTGATCGGCCATGCGTGGTCGTCCGACCTGCGCACCTGGGAGTTGCGTGAACCTCTGACAGCGCCGAGCGGCGACGGCTTCGGCCAATTGGAGGTCATGCAGGTCGAGGTCGTGGACGGCCGGCCCGTGCTGATCTTCTCCTGCCTCGCCGAGCATGCGAGCGAAACCCGCAAGGGTCAGGGCGGCGGCACGTGGGCGGTGCCCGCGCAATCCATCGTCGGACCGTTCGACGTCGACGCGGCCTACCCGCTCACGGACGAGAGCCTCTACGTCGGCCGGCTCCTGCAGCGCCGATCCGACGGTCAATGGCTGCTGTTCGCCTTCCACAACACCGACGAGCACGGAGCGTTCGTCGGCGGCGTGACCGACCCCATGCCCGTCGCGTGGGAGGGAGACCGGCTGGTGATCGCGGCGCTCGGCCCGGCCGTCGCTACCCCGCGTCTCTGAGGGGCTCAAGGGCGGCGAGGATCAGGTCGAGGCCGAACGTGAACTCGTCCGCCGGGTCGTAGTCGCCGACGGCGAGCGCCGCGGCGGACTCGTTGAGGTAGGGGAACTCCTCGGGAGGAAGCTGGGGCAGGTAGACCTGCTCGGCGGCGTCCGCGAACTCGTCGGCGGTGTCGAACGGGAGGCTCGCCGCCTGCAGGGCGTACCCGTACACGTAGCTGTCGAGGAGCCAGTTGGCGTGCGTCGCCATCACGACCGAGAATCCGGCCTCGCGCAGGCAGGCGGTCACCGCTTCGTGGTGACGGAGGTTCGCCGGCCCCGGTGATGTCCGCGACTCCAGCAGGCCGATCGCCCACCGGTGGCGTCCGAGAACCCGGCGGGCGGACACCGCCCGCGCCCGCATGGCCGACTGCCAGTCGGGTCCCTCGGGCGGGAGGTCGATCTCCTCGAACAGGACGTCGACCATGGCGTCCAGCAGCTCGTCCTTGCTCGACACGTAGTGGTAGAGCGACATCGCCCCGGCGTCGAGCACCCCGGCGAGCCGGCGCATGCTCAGCCCGTCGACCCCCTCGCGGTCGGCGAGTCGGATCGCCTCGATCACGACACGCTCCTTGCTCAGCCCCGCGTCTGCGGCCACCGGGCGTTCTTCTGTCGCAGCCACGGGTCTCCTCGTTCGGTTGAAGGACTTGACAATCGTACAGCGTACGTCCATAGTACGGTGTACGACGTACAGCGTACGAGACAGTGGGAAGTGTCGCTCGACGAGAGGAGCCTTCGGTGGGAATCGATCAGCGACCGGATGCCGCGTCCCGCCCGACACCGGCTGAAAGTCCAGCCGGCGCGGCGACGATGCGGGCCGTCGTCCAGGACCGCTATGGCCCCCTTCGGCGCCCCGTGCTCATCCACGCCCCGACGTGCCGCCACTCCGGCGGCCGATCCATTCGCTCCGAAAGGAACACCCGATGAACCGCCGAACCACGACCCCTCACCTGCTGGAATCCCCGCCCGTCCCCGTGCAGGCCAAGCTCGCCGCCGCCTGGACGAGCTTCATGTTCCTCTACATCTATGTCGACTTCTTCAACCTCTACAAGCCCGGCGTGGTCGACGGCATCCTGAACGGCCTCGTCTGGCGGTTCGAGGTCAGCCCGATGCTGCTGACCGTCATGCTCGCGTCGGTGGCGATCCCGGCCGTGATGGTAGTGCTGTCCATGGCTCTGCCGGCGCCGGCGAACCGTGCTGTGAACCTCGTGGTCGCATCGCTCTACATCCCGTACTCGATCTTCAATGCGGCAGGAGCGTCCTGGGAGTGGACCTTCTTCTACGCCCTCTCGATCGGCATCGAGGTGCTGCTCCTGGCCTTCGTTCTGCGCTCCGCCTGGAAATGGCCCCGCATCCCCGCCGCCGCCCGTCCCGCGACGGCCGCGGTCCGACACGACGTTCGGCAGTAGGCATCCCGGGCCCGTTTCGCGTAGTCGCGGTCAGGTCAGGGCGCGGCGCACGGCGTGTTCGTTTTTTTCGTTTCACCGTCTAAGCTGGTGACATGAGCACACCGACCGAGGTGCCCCGCGGCAGCCGCAAGGCACAGACCTACCTGCCCGAAGCGGATGCCCGCGAAGAGCTGCTCGACTTTGCGGAGTTGGTCCGCGAGCTGGAGGCATATCTCGCGCGAAGCTCCAGCAAGGCCGCTCTCGTTGATCCTGCGGGCCAAGCGAGACCGATTCCGGACGAGATCTTCCGCATCCTTGAGCAGGTGACGAATGCGCTCGCCGCGGGGGAAGGGATCACCGTAGTTCCGCAGGGGATGACGATGACGACTCAGCAGGCGGCCGAGTTCTTGGGCATCAGTCGTCCCACGCTTGTGCGGCTCCTGGAGTCCGGCGAGATCCCCTTCGATAAACCGGGCCGTCACCGGCGGGTTCGGTTGGAAGATCTCGTCGAGTATCAGACGAGGTTTCGTGCCGAGCGCCGCAAGGCGCTTCGGGACCTTGCTCAAGCGAATCTCGATGCGAAGGTTCAGGTCAGCGTGTCTGGCGATGCCAAGCGGCTCGCGGAGTTCTCAGACGAGTGAGCTTTCCTGCCCTCCTCGACACCAATGTGCTCTATGGGGCGCTGCTGAATGACTTCGTCCTCGAACTCGCTGATCGCGGACTCTTCAGACCGCTCTGGTCGGCAGACATCCTCCAAGAGCTCCGGAAGAACCTCGTCGAGGCCGGCGAAAACGCCAGCCTGATCGAGAAGCGCATCTCAACGATGACCGCGTACTTCCCGGACGCGATGGTTGACGGATACGACTCGCTCATTCCAACAATGACCTGCGATCCGAAGGACCGTCACGTTCTGGCTGCAGCGGTGCGCGGCGGAGCGGAAGTGCTCGTCACCTTCAACCTCAAGGACTTCCCGGACGTGTCCACGGCGCCTTTCGACGTCGAGGTCGTGCATCCCGATGACTTCCTGCTCGATCAGATCGACCTCTATCACGCGCCGACGCTCCGCGCCCTGGTCGAACTCGTCGAGGGCTATGACTCGCCCGCGATGACGCTCGATGATTATCTCCTCGTGCTCGCTCGTGCGGGCGTGCCGAAGTTCGCAGATTCCGCACGCGAGAAGCTGTACTGATCCGCAGTGTTCCGCGCCAGCGGACGCACAGCGCCCCTGAGCATCCTGAGGATGCGTCGCGGATCGCCGTTCGACCTGGCGGAAGGCGCTGGCATCGCCTCTTGAACGGACGTCTCCCGAAGGGGGGACGTTTCGTTCATCCATTGATTTGATGCCGTCGGGCACCGCGAACCTTAAGGTGGTTACGACGATTGCGTTCGCCCGAGACCGTCCCCAGCGGTCGCCAGAGGGTTGTCCCCGTCCCCAGCGGGGTGTGCCGGGCCTGTCCCCACAGACCCGGCGTTCGCATAACGTCCGGTCCCCCTCGGGCCGCTCCGGTTGGTCGTGAGCACGGCTCGAGGGGGGCTGCTTACCGTCTCGAGCACAAGCTCGTCGCGCACTACTCCCCAGTAGTGGCGGCACCGAGACGAGATCCCCACGATCTCCCCAGCGCCCCGGTGAGTGCCGCCGAGACAACGGTACCTGTCCCCCATTCGGGGGACAACTTCCGAAGCGCGATGTTTCCGCAAGGTTCCCTGAATTCCGAGCTCCGACCGGTCGTAGCGGCACCGTGTCAAGGCCCGCCGTGTTCCCGCCGAGCACACGTACGCTCGCCCACGGGGAGAGAAGCTGGGACTGAGGAGGGCCGTGAATCGCACAGGTCGTCGGGATGCCGCCCCGTCGGAGAGCGAGTCGGTGACGCGCGCCGGAGGCGGACACGGGGGTGGTTCGCTGATCGCGCCCGGCGCACCTGCCGACGAGGCGTGCGCGCGTGCGCTCGCCGATGCGGCAGGCGTCGAGGGATTCGGTCTCGACATCCCGGCCACCCTCGGCTGGTGCGTCGGAGTCGGACGGATCGCCCCGCCCGCGGGTGCCGGACGTACACGCGGACTGTGGGACCTCCTCGCCGCGACGGCGTCCCGCGACATCGCCGCGGCTCGGATGCTCGAACCCCACCTCGACGCCCTCGGGATCCTCCAGCAGGCCGGGATCGACCTGGCGGCCGGGCAGGATCCGTGGCACGTCTCCCAGCTCGGCGCGGATCAGGATTCGTGCTGGGGCGTCTTCGCTGCGGAGGGCGCCGGGATGCGCGTCGAGGCGGCCGAGACCGACTCCGGCTGGGTCCTCTCCGGCACCAAGCCGTGGTGCTCGCTGGCCGTGCACCTGAGTCATGCCCTCGTCACGGCGTTCGTGGGGGAGGAGCGGAGGCTGTTCGCCGTCGCGCTGCGGGCACCCGGCATCCGTCCTCACGACGGGCCGTGGGTGGCGCGCGGGCTGCCGCACATCGTCAGTGCGCCGGTCGACTTCGACGCCGCTCCGGCGGTGCCGATCGGCGAAGCGGGCTGGTATCTCACGCGTCCGGGCTTCGCCTGGGGTGGCATGTCGGTGGCCGCCTGCTGGTGGGGAGGTGCGCTCGGGCTCCACGACGCGCTCCGCGCCGCGGCATCCTCCGACCGCGCGGATCAGGTCGCACTCGTGCATCTCGGGAGAGCGGATGCTCCGCTCTGGGCCGCCCGCGCGGCGCTGCGGGAGGCCGCCGACCTGATCGAC
>NZ_JAYRDE010000041.1:0-23038 GCF_041909575.1 Microbacterium sp.
GAGAGCAGCCGCTGAGGCGGACGCGCACCCCCCACGATCCCCGCGGCCGGCCGCGGGCAGGAAGGCGAATGTGGCTGACCACTACGAGGTCCTCGGCGTCTCGCGCGACGCCTCTCTCGACGAGATCAAGAAGGCGTACCGCAAGCTCGCACGCGAGCTGCACCCCGACGTGAACCCCGGCGAAGAGGCGTCCGAGCGATTCAAGCTCGTGACCCACGCCTACGACGTGCTCAGCGATCCCGACCAGCGTGCCCGCTACGACATGGGCGGCGGCGACAGCCCGTTCGGCGGCGCCGGCGGCTTCGGCGGCTTCAACGACATCTTCGAGACGTTCTTCGGCGCGGCGGGCGGCGGCTCGCGCGGCGGGCGGCCGCGGTCGCGCCGCGAGCGCGGTCAGGACGCGCTCGTGCGCGTCACCCTCGAACTCGGCGACGTCGTCTTCGGCGTGCACCGCGACATCGAGGTCGACACGGCGGTCCTGTGCGAGACGTGCCAGGGGTCGTGCTGCCAGCCGGGCACCCAGCCGGTCACGTGCGACATCTGCCACGGCACGGGCCACGTGCAGCGCCAGGTCCGCAGTCTCCTCGGGAACGTGCTGACGAACCAGCCGTGCAACGTCTGCCAGGGCTACGGCACCACCATCCCGTACCCCTGCGCGACATGCCAGGGACAGGGCCGGGTGCGTGCGCGCCGCACGGTGTCGCTCGACATCCCCGCCGGCGTCGAGACCGGGCTGCGGCTGCAGCTCCCGGGCTCGGGCGAGGTCGGTCCCGCCGGCGGCCCCAACGGCGACCTGTACATCGAGGTCACCGTCGCCCCGCACGAGGTCTTCAGCCGCGACGGCGACGATCTGCTCGCGACGCTCGAGGTGTCGATGCCCGACGCGATCCTCGGCACCACGACCACGATCGAGTCGCTCGACGGGCCGGTCGACCTCGAGCTGCGGCCCGGGGTCCAGGGCGGCGACATCCTCACGATCAAGGGGCGGGGCATCACGCCGCTGCGCGGCTCGCAGCGCGGCGACCTCCGGGTGGGGGTCCACGTCGTCACGCCGACCCGCCTCGACCACAAGGAGCGCGCGCTGATCGAGGACTTCGCCAAGCGCACCAAGGCGCCCGCCCCGCGCCTCGCGGAGTTCCACCAGGGGCTGTTCGCCAAGCTGCGCGACCGGTTCCGGAACGGCTGACCGTGGCTCTGCACTTCGTCCTCGACGAGGCGACGACCGCCGGGCCCGGCGAGGTCGTCGTGCTCACCGGGGCGGAGGCGCACCATGCGGCGAGCGTCCGCCGCGTCCGCGTAGGCGAGGAGGTCACCGTCGGCGACGGCCGAGGCGCATGGCTCTCGGGTCGCTGCGAATCGGTCGCGCCTCGCGAGGTCGTCGTGCGGGTCGAGAGCCGGTCGGATGCCGCGGCCCCGCGTCCGCGGATCGTGCTCGTGCAGGCCCTCGCGAAGGGTGACCGCGACGAGCTCGCGATCCAGGCGGCGACCGAGCTCGGCGTGGACGAGATCGTTCCCTGGCAGGCGGCGCGGAGCGTGTCGCGCTGGGATGCCGCGAAGGCCGAGAAGGGCCGCGCGCGGTGGGGGACGATCGTGCGCGAAGCGGCCAAGCAGGCTCACCGGGCCTGGATCCCAGAGATCGCCCCGCTCGTCACGACGGCCCAGCTCGTCGCGCGGGCCGAGGCATCCCGCACCCTCGTGCTCGAGCCGACGGGCTCCGAGCGACTGACCGGCGCGGACCTCGGCGCCGAGGAGCGCGACGTCGTGCTCGTCGTCGGACCGGAGGGCGGCATCGCGCTCGAGGAGCTCGAGCGGCTGGCTGCCGCCGGCGCCGGAATCGTGCGGCTGGGGGAGAGCGTGCTGCGCACCTCCACCGCCGGTCCGGCGGCTCTGGCCGTGGTGAGCGCCGCGCTCGGCCGCTGGTGAGAGCCGGACCGCCCGTCCCACCGCCGACCCCCGTCGGTAGACTTGCGGCATGAGCGAGCCATCGATCTTCACGCGCATCCGGAACGGCGAGATCCCGTCCGAGATCATCGCCGAGACCGAGAACGTGTTCGCCGTCCGTGACATCGCGCCCAAAGCGCCGGTCCATCTCCTGGTGATCCCCAAGAGCGAGGACTACCGCAACGTGGTGGAGCTCGCCGCCGGAGCCCCCGACCTCCTCGCCGAGGTCGTCGGTCTCGCCAACAGCCTCGCGGCGGAGCACGCCGACGGCGACTTCCGCCTCGTGTTCAACACCGGCCCGAACGCGGGCCAGACCGTCTTCCACGTGCACGCTCATGTGCTCGCCGGAGGACTCGGAGAAGAGAGTCTCGGTGCCTGACGAATCCGTCCCCGACCCGGTGGTCGACCGGGTGTACGCCGACGGCGTCGCCATGGTCCAGCTGCTCGGCCCGCAGGACCGCCTGCTGCGCGTGGTCGAGAAGGAGCACCCCGGCGTCGACGTGCATGTGCGCGGCAACGAGATCACGCTCACGGGCCAGGCCGATGCGGTCGCCGCGGCCCGCTCGCTCGTCGACGAGCTGCTCGCCATGACGAAGGCCGGCCAGGGGCTCGACCCGGCGGACGTGTCGTCCTCGAGCCGCATCCTGCGCACCGAAGGAGGTCCCCGGCCATCGGAGGTGCTGGGCGAGGCGATCCTGTCGTCGCGCGGCAAGGTCATCAGGCCCAAGACGCTCGGGCAGAAGGCGTACGTCGACGCGATCGAGGAGAACACGATCGTCTTCGGCATCGGCCCGGCCGGCACGGGCAAGACGTACCTCGCGATGGCCAAGGCGGTGCAGGCTCTGCAGCGCAAGGAGGTCAGCCGCATCATCCTGACGCGTCCGGCCGTGGAGGCGGGGGAGCGGCTCGGGTTCCTGCCCGGCACGCTGACGGACAAGATCGACCCGTACCTGCGGCCGCTCTACGACGCGCTGAACGAGATGATGGACCCCGAGCTCGTGCCCAAGCTCATGGCCACCGGCACGATCGAGGTCGCGCCGCTGGCCTACATGCGCGGGCGTACGCTGAACGACTCCTTCGTCGTGCTCGACGAGGCGCAGAACACCACGCCCGAGCAGATGAAGATGTTCCTCACACGCCTGGGATTCGGCACGCGGATGGTCGTCACCGGCGACATCACCCAGATCGATCTGCCCCAGGGCGCCTCGGGACTGCGGCTGGTCACGCGGGTCCTCGGCCAGATCGAGGACATCCACTTCTCGTACCTCACCAGCGAGGACGTGGTGCGTCACACCCTGGTCGGCCGCATCGTCGACGCTTACAGCGAGTACGACGAGCGGCGACTCGCCTCCCGGCGCGAGCGGGACGAGGCATCCGAGTTCGCCAACCGAGCCGAGCGACGGGCCGGGATGCGCCCGCAGAACCCGCGCGATCACATGCCCAAGCGAGGACGCTCATGACCATCGAGATCAGCAACGAGTCGGGCATCGCCATCGACGAGACCGTGCTCCTGCGCCTGATGGAGAACAACCTCTCCGAGCTCCACGTGAGCGCCGACGCGGATGTCGCGATCCTCCTCGTCGACGAGGGCGCCATGGAGGCGCTGCACGTGCAGTGGATGGACGAGCCCGGTCCCACCGACGTGCTGAGCTTCCCGATGGACGAGCTGCGCCCCGGCACCGACGACATGCCCACCCCTGCCGGTCTGCTCGGGGACATCGTGCTGTGCCCGCAGGTCGCCGAGACCCAGGCGGTCGCGGCCAAGCACTCCACCATGGACGAACTGGTGATGCTCACCACGCACGGACTGCTGCACCTCCTCGGCTTCGACCACGCCGAGCCCGAAGAGGAGCGCGAGATGTTCGGGCTCCAGCGCGAGCTCATCACCGCCTTCCAGGCCGTGGAGCGTCGCCGAAACCGCGCATGACCGCCGCACTCCTGCTCCTCGCCGCGGCGCTGCTGCTCGCGTTCGGCGCCCTCATGGTGGCCATCGACGCCGCCTTGGGCGTCACCTCGCGCGCCGATCTCGCCGAGCTCGGCGCCTCGGGCCGCAACGCGGCGGCGCTACGGCGGATCGCCGCCGACCCCGAAGCGCACGCCAATGCCGTGATCTTCATCCGGGTGCTCGCCGAGACGACGGCGGCCGTGCTCGTCACCGTCGCGTTCACCCTGCTCTTCGACAGCATCTGGTGGGCGATGCTCGCCGCCGCGGTCCTCATGACGGGCGTGTCGTACGTGGTCGTGGGCGCGAGCCCTCGCAACGTCGGACGGCAGCATGCCAAGGGGCTTCTCCGGTTCTCGGCCCCCGTCGTGCGCGGGGTCCGGATCCTGCTCGGCCCCCTCGCCCACGGGCTCGTCGCTCTCGGCACCCGCATCACGCCGGGGGTCGCCCGCGGCTCGTCCTTCGCGTCGGAGGAGCAGCTGCTGAGCATCATCGACGAAGCCGCCGAGAACGAGCTCATCGAGCAGGACGACCGGGAGCTCATCCACTCCGTCTTCGATTTCACCGACACCTTCGTGCGCGCGGTGATGGTTCCCCGCACGGACATGGTGACGGTGGATGCCTCGGCCTCCACCCGCGACGCGATGAAGATCTTCCTCGACAAGGGCATCTCCCGTGTGCCGATCGTCGACGACGAGGCCGACGACGTCGTGGGCGTGCTCTACCTGAAGGATCTCGTCCAGTTCGGGTTCCGCGACGAGGTCGGCTGGCGGGATGCCCCGATCACCCGTATCGCGCGCCCCGCGGTGTTCGTGCCGGAGTCGATGAAGGCCGAGACGCTGCTCCAGCAGATGAAGCGGGACGCCGTGCACGTGTGCCTCGTCGTCGACGAGTACGGCGGCGTGTCCGGGCTCGTCACGCTCGAGGACCTCATCGAGGAGCTCGTGGGCGAGATCGCCGACGAGTACGACCCGCGCGCCGACGAGGTGGTCGAGATCGAGCCGGGGCACTTCCGGGTCAGCGCGCGTCTCGGTCTCGACGAGGTCGGCGACCTGTTCGGCATCGAGCTCGAGGACGATGACGTCGACTCGATCGGGGGACTGCTCGGCAAGGCGCTCGGCCGCATCCCGCAACCGGGGGCGACGGCGGAGTACGCGGGCCTCGTCCTGACAGGCGGAGCCTCGCGCGGCCGCGGGCGAGGGATCTCGACGGTGTTCGTCGAGCGCGGCGAATCGGTCGAGGCGGTCGAGCCCGCATCCGCACGCTCGCCCCGCACGGGGGAGAATCGCGTGGTCGTGCCCCGCACCGGCGAGGTCCGCACCTCCAGGAAAGGCGAACGACCATGACCGATGAGACCCGCTCCGGTTTCGTGACCTTCGTCGGGCGCCCCAACGTCGGGAAGTCGACGCTCACCAACGCACTGGTCGGCGAGAAGGTCGCGATCACCAGCGACAAGCCGCAGACCACCCGGCGGGCGATCCGCGGCATTCTGAACCGCCCGGCGGGGCAGCTCGTGATCGTCGACACTCCGGGGATCCACAAGCCGCGGACGCTCCTCGGCGAACGGCTCAACAGCCTCGTCGAGCAGGTGCTGGGCGACGTCGACGTGATCGGCTTCTGCGTCCCGGCGACCGAGAAGGTCGGCCCGGGCGATCGGCGCATCGCGGAGTCGCTCGACGGCTATCGGCGGGCGAAGAAGGTCGCGATCGTCACCAAGACCGATGCGGCGTCGCGCGACCAGATCACCGAGCGCCTCATGGAGGTGGACGCGCTCCGCGAGGACTGGGCCGCGGTGATCCCCCTCTCCGCGCTCACCAGCGATCAGCTCGATGTGCTCACCGACGAGCTGCTCGCGCTGATGCCCGAGGGCCCGGCGCTGTACGACGCCGGCGTGGTGACGGACGAGTCCGTCGAGGACCGCGTGGCCGAGATCATCCGCGAGGCGGCCCTCGAGGGCGTGCGCGACGAGCTGCCGCACTCGATCGCGGTGACCATCGAGGACATCGCCCCGCGCGAGGGCTCCGACCTCACCGACATCTACGCCAACATCGTCGTCGAGCGCGACAGCCAGAAGGCCATCATCATCGGGCACAAGGGCTCGCGGCTGGCCGATGTGGGGCGGCGCGCCCGCGCCGGCATCGAGCCGCTCGTCGGCACGCGCGTCTACCTGTCGCTGCACGTGCGCGTCGCCAAGGAATGGCAGCGCGACCCGAAGCAGCTGGGACGCCTGGGGTTCTGAGGCGGGTCAGCCCTCGACCGGACGGAAGGCCGAGCGGATGATCACCGTGTCGTCGCCGTAGTCCGCGTCCGCGGCATCCTGCCACGTGCCGTCGTCCCACACGACGTCCACCCACAGCCAGCCGTCCTCCGGGTACGAGCCGAGGTACGCCTCGTCGAGGGCCTCGGGGAGGTCCTCCTGGATCGCCAGCAGGGTCTCCTCGTCGCCCGCTCCCGGCTGGCCGCCGGTGGGGTCCTCGGGCATCATCGGGTCGTACAGCGCGAGCATGATCGGCGGCTGCGTGACCGTGAACTCCTCGCCGTCGTAGGTGCCCTGCACCGCGTAGGCACCCCAGGTGGTCTCGCCGGAGGTCTCGGAGCCCTCGATCCCGTCCCAGGTCCAGTTGGTGATGGGCACCCCGCTGCATTGCGGCGGATACGACTCGGCCACGGCGCCGAGGCACAGTTCGACGTCGCCGCCGACATCCATCACCGTCCCCTGGGCGATCACCTCACCCTCCGGCGGAGCGGGCCACAGCGAGCCGAGAGAAGCACCGGGAGGGGCATCGGACGCGCCACCGCCCGATCCCGGGCCGGCAGGTGTGGCGCACCCGGCGAGAGCGAGGACGGATGCCGCGCCCAGCGCGACGAGGAGGTGTCGACGAAGACGTGTCATACCCGGGAAGTGTCGACAGGCGGGGGATCGTCTCACGTCCCGGCTCCGGTGGTGTGCGGCATCCGCTGGAAGGGTTCGGCGAGGTCCGGTTCGCGCCCTCTGTGCGCACGGGTGTACTCTGGGCCCATGCGTGCAGGCTCGCTGCTTCTCCTTAGCTGCCGCGACGAGGCCTCGATCTAGGGCCCTCCTCGTCGCGGAGCTTGTCGTCGGCCCCCATTCGACGCGAGAAGAGAAGCGACATCATGGAGAACACCCAGAAGCCCTCGGGCATGCCGATCCACAAGTATCGGCCGTATCACGAGCAGATCGCCGTGTCCCTGCCGGACCGCACGTGGCCCGACCAGCGCATCACCGTCGCACCCCGCTGGTGCGCCGTCGATCTGCGCGACGGCAACCAGGCGCTGATCGATCCGATGAGCCCCGAGCGCAAGCGCGTCATGTTCGATCTCCTGGTCCGCATGGGCTACAAGGAGATCGAGGTCGGCTTCCCCTCGGCGAGCCAGACCGATTTCGACTTCGTGCGTCAGCTCATCGAAGAGGATCTGATCCCCGACGACGTCACGATCCAGGTGCTGACGCAGGCGCGCGAGCACCTCATCGAGCGCACGTACGAGTCGATCGCCGGTGCGAAGCAGGCGATCGTGCACCTGTACAACTCGACGAGCGTCCTGCAGCGCGATGTCGTGTTCCGCACCGACAAGCAGGGGATCATCGACATCGCGCTCGAGGGCGCGCGTCTGTGCCGCGAGTTCGAGAAGCGGATCCCCGAGACGAAGGTCTTCTACGAGTACTCGCCCGAGAGCTACACCGGGACCGAGCTCGAGTTCGCCCTCGACGTCTGCAACCAGGTGATCGAGGTGTTCGAGCCGACTCCGCAGCGCAAGGTCATCATCAACCTGCCGGCGACCGTCGAGATGGCCACGCCCAACGTCTACGCGGACTCGATCGAGTGGATGAGCCGTCGCCTCGCCCACCGCGAGAACGTGATCCTGTCGCTGCACCCGCACAACGACCGCGGCACGGCGATCGCCGCCGCGGAGCTCGGCTACATGGCCGGCGCCGATCGCATCGAGGGGTGCCTGTTCGGCAACGGCGAGCGCACCGGCAACGTCGACCTGGTCGCACTGGGCATCAACCTGCTGACCCAGGGCATCGACCCGCAGATCGACTTCAGCGACGTCGACCAGGTCAAGCGCACGGTCGAGTACTGCAACCAGCTGCCGGTCCACGAGCGCAGCCCGTGGGCGGGCGACCTGGTCTTCACCGCGTTCAGCGGATCGCACCAGGACGCGATCAAGAAGGGCTTCGAGGCCATGGCCGCGCGGGCGGCCTCCGACGGCGTGAGCGTCGACGAGATCGAGTGGGCCGTCCCGTATCTGCCGATCGACCCCAAGGACCTCGGCCGCTCGTACGAGGCCGTGATCCGCGTGAACTCGCAGTCGGGCAAGGGCGGCGTCGCGTACCTCCTCAAGACCGATCACGCGATCGACCTGCCGCGCAAGCTGCAGATCGAGTTCTCGGGGGTCGTGCAGACGAAGACGGATGCCGAGGGCGGCGAGGTCACGAGCGACCAGATCTGGGCGATCTTCTGCGACGAGTACCTGCCGTCGCAGGTCGACGACGAGCGCTGGGGCCGGTTCGAGCTCCTGGCCACGAGCACCCGCAGCGACATGTCGGGCGACGTCGCGCTCGACGTCACCCTGCGCGACGGGGATGAGCGGTACGAGGCATCCGGTCACGGCAACGGTCCGGTCGCCGCGTTCCTCGAGGTCGTGCGCGCGCAGGGCTTCGACGTCGTGCTCTACGACTACGTCGAGCACGCGCTCAGCGCCGGCGGCGACGCCCAGGCGGCCGCGTACGTCGAGCTGCAGGTCGACGGCGAGCGCCTGTGGGGCGTCGGCATCGACGGGGACATCTCGACCGCGTCGCTCAAGGCGATCGTGTCGGGCGTGAACCGGGCGATCCGCACGCGCGAGCGCTCCGGGGCTCTCGCCGGCGTCTGACCGGACGCCGGGTCGGGGCGGCCCGGCTCACGTCGGTCGGTTCGCCGAGCTGCGTCGGTCGGTTCGCCGAGATCCGGGATTCCCGTCCAGACCCGGGACGGCGCACCCCATCTCGGCGCGAATCCGGTGACTCAGCGTGTTCGGGCAGGCGGGCGGCGGTGGGACGGATGCCTCAGGGCCGGACGATCGGAATGCTCGAGGTCTCCACCGCGACCTTGCGGCGGTAGAGGGCGCGCTGCTCGGGCAGCGAGATGTCGAAGATCACGGCGAGCAGGCGGATCACCGTGGTGACGGCGACGCCGATGATCGCGGCGATGAAGAGGTCGACGCCGAAGGCGTCGGCCCCGGCAAGGACGAGGCATCCGGCCCCCGCGGCGACCGCGTACAGCGAGCCGACGTGCATGATCGCGACCGGCAGGCCCATGATCATGTCGCGGAGGATGCCGCCGCCGACCGCCGCGCACACTCCGACGAAGACTGCGGGGACCAGCGGCAGGCCGAGGTAGAGCGCCTTGCTCGTGCCGAATGCCCCGAACAGGCCGATGACGAGCGCGTCGAGCCCGACGATCACGGCGTTGAGGCGCTGGAAGAGGCCGGCCAGGAGCATCCCGAACAGCGCGGCTCCCGTCGCAGTGAGCAGGTACCAGTTGCTCTGGAGGGTGACCGGGGTCACGTTGAGCAGCAGATCGCGGATGAGTCCGCCGCCCATGCCGACGACGATCCCGATGATCGCGACCCCGAGAAGGTCCAGGCGCCGCTGACCACGGAATCCGGACGCGAACAGGGCGCCCTGGATGCCGCCGAGGCCGACGGCGATGAGGTCCGCCCACAGCGGGATCACGAAGATCGGTTCGTCCACCCCACCATTGTCGCGGCGGGTCAGGGGATGTGGGTGCGCACCGCCGTCATGAATCCGTCGAGATCGTCGACCCACAGGCGCACCGCGTCGATCTCGGCCTCGGTGTCGCCCAGGCGGGTGCGCACGGGCTTCTCGAGCGTCACCAGGACGTTGGTCTCGTTCTGCATCCGCAGCGCAAGGGTGCGGCCGTGCGGCTCGTCCCGCACCTTCGGTGCCTTCTCGGTCACGTCGCGGGACTTCTCGACGGATGCGACGGTCTCCCACGGGAGATCCACGTCGACGTCGGCGCCGTAGCGCGCCCGGATGCCGTCGGGTCCGACCGCGTGCGGGCGGGTGAGGAAGCTGAGCAGCAGACCGACCATCCAGGTCACGCCCCAGATCCCGAGGGCGAGGAGCGGGATGCGCACCCACGGCCAGCGATGCACGATGAGGTCGATGATCGGGATCTCGACGGCGGAGAGCACGATGAAGATCACGAGGATCGTGAGCACGGGGGAGTGGTATGAGAATCCGGATGCTCCGCGCGGCACCCTCGGACGTCGGAACAACCACCGGTAGAGGCTGCGCCAGATGCCCAGCTCGGCGCGCCACGCGGCGCGGCCGAGCGACGCGATGCGCTGAAGTGGCCGGATGCCGGTTGCCGGCGGCCGCTGCGAGGCGAGATCGGTCACAGGTCCTCACGCTCCTGCTGGGCGCGCTCGTGCTCGGCGACGAGGTGCTCGAGCCGTTCTCGCACGTGGCGGAGGGCCCGGACGGCAGCGGCCACCGTCTCGTCGTCGAGTCCGTCGATGAGCGCGGCCCCGAGATCGGTGTGCTCGGCATCCATCGTCTCCATGAGCGACAGCCCGCGCTCGGTGAGGTGCACGAGGACCGCGCGGCGATCGCTCGGGTGGGGCTCGCGGCGGGCGAGGCCCGTCGCGTCGAGGGCGTCGACGAGGGTGGTGATGTAGCGCGGCGTGACCTCGAGGGCCTCGGCGAGATGGATCTGCGTGGCCGGGCCGCCGTGGAAGAGCACCCACATGAGGTGCGTCCTCGGCACGGTGAGACCTCGCCGGTCGAGCTCGCGCTCCTGATCGGCCTCGAGGATCCTCGAGATGGCGAGGAGGGTGTCGAGCACCTGCGTTCCTGACATAGTGAACAGCATACATTATGTGCTTAGCCCGTTGACCCTGCCCTGAACTGTTGGGATCCTTGCGGCAGGTTCTCACGGCTCTGGGGAAGGTGAGTGCGATGGAGATGTCGGCACGCGCGACGAGGGCGAAGGCCGCGGTGGATGTCGTGACCACGTTCTTCGCGAAGATCCAGTCGGCGGCGGACGACCCCGATGCCCTGGACTTCACGTTCGGCAATCCCCACGAGTTCGCGCTGCCCGGGCTGACCGATGCGCTGCGGGCGCAGGTGGAGCCGCAGAGCGTCGACTGGTTCGCCTACAAGACCAGTGAACCCGCTGCTCAGCAGGCGGTGGCCACGGGCCTGCGAACCGAGGTCGGATTGCCCTTCGAGCCCGAGGACATCGCGATGACACAGGGAGCGTTCGGCGCGATCTCCCTGGCTCTGGCGCTTCTCGCCGACGCCGGGGACGAGGTCGTCATCCCCGTGCCCGGATGGTTCTGCTACGAGCCGATGCTCCACGCCGCCGACCTCGTGCCGGTGCGCGCAGCGCTCGATCCCGGCACCTTCGATCTCGACGTCGATGCGATCGCGCGAGCCCTCACCCCGCGGACGCGCGTCGTGATCGTGAATTCGCCCGCCAATCCGACGGGACGCGTCTACCCGGAAGCGACCTGGCGCGCACTGGCCGAGGTCCTCGACGACGCCTCCGCACGCAACGGGCGCCGGATCTGGCTCCTCTCCGACGAGCCCTACCGCCGCATCCGCTTCGACGGCATCGAGTTCGCGAGCCCTGCGACGGCCTATCCGTGGACGATCATCGACTACAGCTACGGAAAGGTGCTCCTCGCGCCCGGACAGCGGCTCGGATACCTCGCCCTGTCGCCGCTCATTCCCGCAGCAGAGCGCGAGGAGCTGCGCGAGGCACTCATGCCGATCGGCCTGGCGATCGGCTGGGGATTCCCCGATGCGGTGATGCAGTACTCCGTGCCGGCGCTCGAGCACGTGTCCATCGACATGGCTGAACTCACGCGCAAGCGGGACCGGCTCTACTCCGCGCTCGTCGACGCCGGGGTCGAGGTGACCCGCCCCGAGGGCACCTTCTACCTCTGGGGCCGGGCACCCGGCGGGGACGCCCAGGCGTTCTGCGACGCCCTGGCGGAGCGCGGCATCCACCTCATGCCCGGCACGCTGTTCGATCAGCCCCACCACTTCCGCATCTCGCTCACCGCGACGATGGAGACCGTCGAACGGGCACTGCCGGCCCTGGTCGAGGTAGCGGCGGAGTGGGGTGCCGCCCGCTGAAGCACGCGTTCGGCGGGCGTCCGAATTCGGAGGATCTGCGCAATGTCGGAGGATCCGGCCGAAATCCTCCGAGACGAGGGACATCCTCCGAGAACCGTGCGCCGCCGGCGGTGCGTTCGACACCGCCGAGAGGGGGAGGAACGCCCGACGGCCGCCGACCTCGACAGCGCTGACGCTCCACGGGGCGCCGCCGCGCCGGTGTGGGCGCCGGCGACCATAATTGACGAGTGCCCACCTACCGCGACGAGGTCGTGGTCCTGCGCACCCACAAGCTGGGGGAAGCCGACAGGATCGTGACGCTGCTGAGCCGTCGCCACGGCAAGCTCCGCGCGGTCGCGAAGGGGGTGCGGCGCACGTCGTCGCGCTTCGGCGCGCGCCTGGAGCCCTTCATGGTCGCCGACGTCCAGCTCTACCAGGGACGCTCGCTCGACATCGTGCAGCAGGCCGAGTCCCTCGGCTCCTATGGAGCCGACATCGCTGCGCACTACGACCGCTACACCGCCGCGCATGCGATGGTCGAGGCCGCAGACCGGCTCAACGAGGCAGAGGCCACCCCGCAGCAGTACCTGCTCCTCGTCGGCGGCCTGCGCTCGCTCTCGCGCGGTGACCACGGATCGCGGAGCGTGCTCGATTCCTACCTGCTGCGCGCGATGGCGCTGTCGGGGTGGGCCCCGGGGCTGTTCGATTGCGCACGGTGCGGCGCATCCGGCCCCCACGACACCTTCGTCGCACAGCTCGGCGGAATGGTGTGCGGTGACTGCGCGCCGACCGGCTCCGCGCGCGTGCACCCCGAGACGGCGGAGCTGCTCCGCTCGCTCATGGCCGGCGAGTGGGAACGGGTGGATGCCGCGTCCCCGGGGTCGACGGCCGCAGCGTCGGGCTTGATCGCGGCCTACGCCCAGTGGCACCTCGAGCGCGGCATCCGCTCGCTCTCCCACGTCGCCTCCGCGCCGCACGGAGGAGCCCGATGACCCCGAAGCCGTACACGCACCGCGACGCCGTCCCCTACCGCCCCGTCGACTGGACCGGCCTGTACCCGCCGACCTTCCCCGCAGGATCGGTGCCGCGGCACGTCGCCATCGTGATGGACGGCAACGGCCGCTGGGCCAACCGGCGGGGTCTCACTCGCGTCGAGGGGCACAAGGCTGGCGAGGCCGCCCTGCTCGACGTGGTGGCAGGGGCGATCCAGGCGGGTGTGAAGCACCTGTCGGTGTACGCCTTCTCGACCGAGAACTGGTCACGCTCGCCCGACGAGGTCCGCTTCCTCATGGGATTCAATCGCGATGTCCTGCACCGCCGCCGGGATCAGCTCAACGAGTGGGGCGTGCGCGTGCGATGGGCCGGGCGCAAGCCCCGGCTGTGGTCGAGCGTCATCAAGGAGCTGCAGTTCGCCGAGCGGCTCACCGCGGGCAACGACGTGCTCACGCTCACGATGTGCGTGAACTACGGCGGCCGCATCGAACTCGTCGACGCGATGCGCTCGATCGGCGACGACATCGCAGCGGGCCGGCTCGCCCCGTCGGCGGTGACCGAGAAGCTCATAGCTCGGCGTCTGTACCAGCCCGACATGCCCGACGTCGACCTGTTCGTGCGATCCAGCGGCGAGCAGCGCACCTCGAATTTCCTGCTGTGGGAGTCGGCCTACGCGGAGTTCGTGTTCCTCGACACCCTCTGGCCGGACTTCTCCCGCACCGACCTGTGGCGCGCGATCGGGCTCTACCTCGATCGGGATCGCCGGTTCGGCGGCGCCGTGGACACTCCCGACGCTCCCGCGTCGCGAGGATGACGCATTCGCCGGAATAGGCAGCGGGCATCTCGCCGTTGTCCCTGACATGACGGATGCCATCAAGATCGACGTGTGGAGCGACATCGCCTGCCCCTGGTGCTACATCGGCAAGCGGAATCTCGAGAAGGGGCTCGCCGAAGCATCCGGCGACGACGACGCCCCCGAGGTCGAGGTGGTCTTCCACTCGTTCGAGCTCTCGCCCGACACGCCCGTCGACTTCGACGGCGGCGAGGCCGACTACCTCGCCACGCACAAGGGCATCTCGCAGGATCAGGCGCGGCAGATGCTGGACCGGGTCACCGGCGTCGCAGCGGAGGCGGGCCTCGAGTACCGCTTCGACCTGCTCAAGCACACGAACACCGTGAAGGCCCACGAGCTGCTGCACTTCGCGAAGGAGCACGGTCGCCAGCACGAGCTCGCCGAGCGCCTCATGTCGGGCTACTTCACCGAGGGACGCCACCTCGGCCAAAAGGATGAGCTCGTCGCCCTCGCCGCCGACGCGGGCCTGGATGCGGATGCCGCGCGCGATGCGCTGCAGAGCGGCCGATACCTCGACGCGGTGCGCGCCGACCAGGCGCAGGCCCAGGCGTACGGCATCAACGGGGTGCCGTTCTTCGTGATCGACGGCAAATACGGGGTCTCAGGAGCCCAGCCCGCCGAGGCGTTCACGCAGATCGTGCGGCAGGTGTGGGCCGAGCACCGCGAGGACGCTCCCGTCGGCGCCTGACCGCCGGCTCAGCCGGGGAGGTGGGCTTCGATGACCTCGACGATCGCCGGGTCGTCGGGCTTCACGTTGGGACGGAACCGATGCACCTCGCCTGCGGGCGTGAGCACGAACTTCTCGAAGTTCCACTGGATGCGGCCCTTGTTGCCCTCGACGTCGGGGGCGTCCTTGAGCGCCTTGTAGAGCGGCGACGCCTTGCCTCCGTTCACCTTGACCTTGTCGTGCACGGGGAACGAGACGCCCCACGTCGTCGAGCAGTACTCGAGGATCTCGTCGATGGCGCCCGGCTCCTGACCCATGAACTGGTTGCAGGGGAAGCCGAGCACCGTGAATCCGCGGTCGGCGTAGGCCCGCTGGAGTGCCTCGAGCTGCTCGTACTGCGGCGTGAGTCCGCACCTCGAGGCGACGTTCACGACGAGGAGCACCTTGTCGCCGTAGTCGGCCAGAGTGGCCGTCCCCCCGTCGGCCGTATGGAACGGGATGCTGCGCAGGTCGATCGCGGTAGCCTCGGTCATCACCCCAGGCTAAGCCCTCGTACGAGAGGCGGCTCCACAGGCGGCGTCGCACTGCGCTCGCCCAGTGGGAGTCTGGGAGAATGGACGACGTGACCACTGCCCTCGCCCCCGCGCGCTCCCTTCGCATCGGGCCCATCGAGCTCGATGCGCCCGTGGTGCTCGCGCCCATGGCCGGCATCACCAACACGGCCTTCCGCCGCCTCTGTCGCGAGTACGGCGCCGGGCTCTACGTGAGCGAGATGATCACGACCCGGGCGCTCGTCGAGCGCAATGCGACGACCATGCGCCTCATCACGCACCATGAGTCCGAGACGCCCCGTTCGATCCAGCTCTACGGCGTGGACCCGGCCACCACCGAGTCCGCGGTGCGCCTCCTCGTCGAGGAGGACCGCGCAGACCACATCGACCTGAACTTCGGATGCCCCGTCCCCAAGGTCACGCGCAAGGGCGGCGGTGCCGCGCTGCCGTGGAAGCTCGGCCTCTTCCGCGACATCGTCACGCGCGCCGCGCGCGCTGCGGGCGACGTCCCTCTCACCGTCAAGATGCGCAAGGGCATCGACGCCGACCACCTGACCTATCTCGACGCCGGCCGCATCGCCGAGGATGCCGGGGTCGCCGCGGTCGCGCTCCACGCCCGGACCGCGGCGGAGTTCTACTCCGGCGAGGCGGATTGGGCGGCGATCGCCGCTCTCAAGGAGGCCGTCACGAGCGTGCCCGTTCTCGGGAACGGCGACATCTGGTCGGCGGCCGATGCCGCGCGCATGATGGCCGAGACCGGCTGCGACGGTGTCGTCGTCGGACGCGGATGCCTCGGCCGCCCGTGGCTGTTCGGCGACCTCGCCCGCGAGCTCGGCGGGCCGGAGGCGGCATCCGGTGCCCCCGTCGACGCGACGCTGGGGTTCGTGGCCCGCGCCTTCCGCCGCCACGCCGAGCTGCTCGTGGAGTTCTTCGAGGACGAGGGCCGCGGATGCCGCGACATCCGCAAGCACGTCGCCTGGTACTTCAAGGGCTACCCGGTGGGCGGCGACCTCCGCGCCCGTCTCGCGACCGTTTCGACCCTCGCCGAGATCGACGACCTGCTCGCGACCCTCGACCTCGACGCCCCCTATCCCGGTGCGGCGGCCGAGGGCCAGCGCGGCCGTGCCGGAACCCCCAAGCGCCCGGCGCTGCCCGAGCACTGGCTCGACTCTCGAGACCTCAGTGCCGAGGCATCCTGTGCCATCGCCGAAGCGGAGCTCGACCACAGTGGCGGGTGACGGCGCCGTCGCGGTCGGGATCGCCTCGGAGCGCCCCTCGGGCTACGACGATGCCGACGCCGCGCGCTTCCACTCCGAACGGCACCGCTCCCAGCGCGACGACTTCGCGCGCGACCGCGCCCGGGTGCTGCACTCGGCCGCCCTGCGACGCCTCGCCGCCAAGACGCAGGTGCTCAGCCCCGCGAGCCCGGCGGACTTCGCCCGCAATCGTCTGACCCACTCCCTCGAGGTCGCGCAGGTCGGCCGCGAGCTCGCGACCGCCCTGCGCCTCGCCCCCGACGTGGTCGACACGGCGTGCCTGAGCCACGACCTCGGCCACCCGCCGTTCGGGCACAACGGCGAGCGGGCGATGAACGAGTGGGCCGAGGACATCGGCGGCTTCGAGGGCAACGCCCAGACACTGCGCATCGTGACGCGCCTCGAGCCGAAGGTCGTCGACGACGACGGCCGCACGTTCGGCCTCAACCTCACCCGCGCGAGCCTCGACGCGACGTGCAAGTACCCGTGGACGGCGGCGCATCCGCTTCCCGACCCCGGCGGCCGGCTGAAGTTCGGCGTCTACCCCGACGACGAGGACGTGTTCCGCTGGATGCGCGACGGCGCCCCGGGACGCGTGCGGTGCATCGAAGCCGAGGTCATGGACCTGTCCGACGACATCGCCTACTCGGTACACGACTTCGAGGACGCGGTGGTCAACGGCTACCTCGATCCCGCGCGCCTGGCCGACCCCGCTGAGCACCAGGCGCTGCTGTCGGCGATCCAGTCGTGGGTCGGCTTCGACTTCGCGCGCGACGAGCTCGAGGACGCGCTGTATCGCCTGATGCGCATGCCGGAGTGGATCACCGCCTTCGACGGGACCCGCGCATCCCTGGCCCGGCTCAAGAACCTCACCTCCGACCTCATCGGGCGCTTCGCGCGGGCGGCGACCACCGCGACGCGCGACGCCTACGGGATGTCGGCGCTCACCCGGTATCGTGCGCACGTGGTCGTCCCGCGCGTGGTCGAGGCCGAGATGGCTGTGCTCAAGGGCATCATCGGCGCCGTGGTCGTGTCGATCGAGGGCCGCAAGGACCTGTACAAGGAGCAGCGCCGGGTGCTCAAGCGCCTCGCCTCGGCGCTGTGGGACCAGCCGGAGGCCCTCGATGCACTGCACGCCCAGGACTTCGCGGCCGCCGAGACGCACGCCGCCCGCCGCCGCGTCGTCGTCGATCAGGTCGCGAGCCTGACCGACCAGGTGGCCATCGCCTGGCACGGACGACTCGTGGGGGAGCTCGATCCCTCGTCCATCGGCGTCTGGTCGCCCGCCGCGCGTTCCGGGGCGCGCTGATGGCGGGCCGCATCCGGCAGGCCGATGTCGAAGAGGTCAAGTCCCGCATCAACATCGCCGACATCATCGGAGAGCGGGTGGCGCTGAAGAACGCGGGCGTCGGGGCGATGAAGGGGCTGTGCCCCTTCCACGACGAGCGCAGCCCGAGCTTCAACGTGCGTCCGCAGGCCGGCTTCTACCACTGCTTCGGCTGCGGCGAGTCGGGTGACGTCTACTCGTTCCTGACGAAGATGGACCACGTCTCGTTCACCGAGGCGGTCGAGCGCCTGGCCGGTCGCATCGGGTACACGCTGCACTACGAGGACGGGGGAGCGGCGCCCGAGCACACCGGGCGCACGCGCCTGTATGCCGCGAACGCCGCGGCGGCGGAGTTCTTCCGCTCCCAGCTCCTCGGCGCCGAGGCCGAGATCGCCCGTCGCTTCCTGGGCGAGCGGGGCTTCGACGCGGGCGCGGCCGCGCACTTCGGCGTCGGCTACGCGCCGAAGGGCTGGGACAGCATGCGCGACGCCCTGCGCGCCAAGGGCTTCACGGACGAGGAGCTCAGTACTGCGGGGCTCGTCTCGCAGGGTCAGCGCGGCGTCTACGACCGCTTCCGCGGCCGCGTGGTCTGGCCGATCCGCGACGTCACCGGCCAGGTGATCGGCTTCGGCGCGCGGCGGCTGTTCGACGACGACAAGGGCCCGAAATACCTCAACACCCCCGAGACCCCGATCTACAAGAAAGCCCAGGTGCTCTACGGCCTCGACCTCGCCAAGCGCGACATCTCGCGCGAGCACCGCGTCGTCGTGGTCGAGGGCTACACCGACGTGATGGCGTGCCATCTGGCGGGGATCACGACGGCCATCGCCACGTGCGGCACGGCGTTCGGATCCGACCACATCACGGTGCTGCGCCGGGTGATGGGCGACGACTCGACCGCCGGCGAGGTGGTCTTCACGTTCGATCCGGATGCCGCGGGCCAGAAGGCGGCGCTGCGCGCCTTCGCCGACGCCAAGCGCTTCAACGCTCAGACCTACGTCGCGACCGGTCCGGACGGACTCGATCCCTGCGATCTGCGCCTGCAGCGGGGCGACGCCGCCGTCCGCGGGCTCATGGAGACCAAGGCGCCGATGGTGGAATTCGTCCTCGATCAGCGCATCGCAGGCTTCGACCTGGCCGCGGTCGAAGGACGCGTCGGAGCGCTGCGTGCGGCCGCGCCGGTGGTCGCCGACCTGCGCGACGCCCTTCTGCAGCCCGAATACGTCCGGGTGCTCGCGCGACGCCTGGGCATGGACACCGAGGACGTCCGTCGCGAGGTCGAGCGTGCGGGGCGCGGCGCCTCGCGCCGGGAGCAGGCACCGCAGGCGGCGCCGGAGGCCGGCGACCCTGCCGGCGCGCCGATCGTCCGTGTGACGCTGGCGTCTCTGCCACGCACGTCGGACGTGACCCTCGAACGCGACGCCCTGATGGGCCTGCTGCAGTTCGGTCATCGGCTGGATGCCTCGCTCGTCGCACGTGCGCTGGACCTGCCGTTCCGAAATCCCGCGCTGGACGCCGTGCGTCAGTCGGTGCGCGATCACGCGGACGGCATGGTCAGGCCCGGGTGGGCCGTCGACGCCATCGGGACGGTGCGCGAGCCCTACCGCGCCCTGGGCGGCGAGCTCCTCGCGGGGGACTTCCCGGCGCTGGACGACACGGCAGCCGTCTCGTCTGCGGCGGACCTCGCACGGCGGCTCGTGATCCGCGGCCTCGACGGGCAGAAGAACGAGCTCCTGGGCGCGATCCAGCGGGTGCCCGCCGCCTCCGACGAGGGCAGGGAGATCCGGCTGCGGCTGCGGGAGCTCGACGCGCAGCGTCAGCAGCTCGCGGCCGAGGCGTGAGCGAGGCGTCAGCCGATTCCGAGTGGCGCCGCCCGGCGCGGCACGGCAGGATGAGCACATGACTCGACGACGAGAGGCCGACGTCGCGATCCGTGCCAGCGATCTGTCGATCGCGCGGGCCGGGCGCGGCGGGCCCGCGCAGCGCGTCGTCGACGGGGTGTCGTTCACCCTTCCGCACGCCCGCGCCCTCGCGGTGATGGGGCCGACCGGCTCGGGCAAATCGAGTCTGATCTCGGTGCTCGCCGGTTCGGCCGACGACGGTCTTGCGGTCGTCGGCGGCGATGCGCTCGTCGAGGGGATCGGAGTGCGGCATCCGGGCCGCGCCCTCCGCCAGCTCACCTACCTGACCGGATTCCTGCCACAGGCCGCGGGAGCGCACCTGCCTGCGCGGCTGACGGTGTCCGAGGTCATCGGAGCGCCGATCACCGGCCGCGACCGGCGTGTGAACCAGCGGGCGCTCTCGGTCCGCGTGGCCACGCTGCTGGACGAGCTCAAACTGCCCCTCGGCGCCGCCGCGAAGTATCCCTACGAGCTCAGTGCGGGAATGCGCCAGCGCGTCGCGTTCGCGCGCGCGCTCGTGCTCCAGCCTCGGCTGTTCATCGGGGACGAGCCGTTCTCGAACATGGACGTCGAGGTGCGGCGCGCGGCCCGCGACGCGCTCCTGCGCCGTCGTCGCGAATACGGCATGACCATGCTGGTCGTGACCAATGACGCCGAGGTGGTGCGCGAGCTCGATGCCGACGCTCTCGTGCTGCGCGGCGGGCATGCGATCGCGTACGGGCACGGCACGGACGATCTGCTGTGGACGCCCAGCGGCGAAGCGGATCGGCGGCTGATCGCCTCCTGACGTCACGAGCGGGCCTCAGCGTTTGCTAATATGGTGTGGTTGCCCGCGAGAGCGCAGCAGCATTCCTCCATAGCTCAATTGGCAGAGCAATCGGCTGTTAACCGATAGGTTCTTGGTTCGAGTCCAAGTGGGGGAGCGAAAGCCCCGGGGCTCCACCCCCGGGGCTTTCTTCATGCTCCGAGGCGACTCAGGCCTCGATGTCGTCGACGCCGGGTGTCCACGCGTGGCCGGGCCGGCCCCACCCGCGCTTGCGGGCGATCTTCTGCGCCGTCTTCCAGTCGCCGTCGCCGAGCCGGTCGACGTAGAGGATGCCGTCGAGGTGGTCGAATTCGTGCTGCATGATGCGCGCACGCCAGCCGTCGACCTGGATGCGCACCGGCTCGCCCTCGAGGTCCGTCCCGGTCACGAGCACTTCGTCGGAGCGGCGGAGCGGGAACCGCTCGCCGGGGAACGACAGGCACCCCTCCGACTCCTCGTCCTCGTCCGGCTCGCCCGGTTCGAGCGGCCGCATCCACAGTTCGGGGTTGATGACGACCCCGCGCCAAGGGGCGCCGTCGTCGTCCACGTACGCGTAGGTGTAGATGCGCAGCGGCACGCCGACCTGAGGGCCGGCGAGGCCCACGCCGGGCGCGGCATCCATCGTCTCGAACATGTCCGCCACCAGCGTGCGGATGTCGTCGGTGATCTCTTCGACGACGCTCGCGGGGGCGTGGAGGACGGGATCACCCATGATGCGAATCGGCAGAACGGCCACGCCTTGAGCCTATCGAGCGGCGGCGGCGGCTAGTGTCGACGTGTGGTGTGGACGGCGGACGAGCTTCAGGACGTGGGCGACCAGCTGGTCGGCGCGTTCCAGAACCCCGCTCTCCTCTACGGCATCCCGCTCGCCCTCCTGGGCGCCATTTTCATGTCCTTCGGCGCCCAGTACCAGCACCGCGGCGTCACCAAGGTGGAGAAGCTCACCGGGTCGACCGGCACCGGCGGGCTCAACCCGCGTCACCTGCTGAAGCTGCTCTCGCGGCCGTCGTGGGTGGTCGGCACCGTCATGCTCGCCCTGGCGATCGTGTGCCAGCTCTCCGCGCTGGCCGTCGCACCGCTCATCGTGGTGCAGCCGCTGGGTGCGATCGCCCTGGTGATCACCACCCTGCTGAACGCGCAGATCAGCGGGCACCGGCCGACGAAGCGCTCGCTCATCGCGATCGCGGCGTGCGTCGGCGGCATCTTCGTGTTCGTGACGATCGCCGCCCTGTTCGCGACCGAGAAGCCCGTGACGAACGGGCAGCTCATCACCATCCTGATCCTGTTCGGCGTCGTGACGATCGCGCTCGGCGCGCTGTGGCTCTGGCGTCGGCAGCGGATCGGCGCACTGTTCTACATCTCGGCCGCCGGCATCATGTACGGCTTCGTCGCCACGCTCGCCAAGGTGATCATCGAGCGCATCAAGGCGGGCGACTTCGAGTGGCTCACGCTCACCTGCGTCGTGGCGCTGATCCTCGGCGCGGTCATCGGCGCGTACTTCGTGCAGACGGCCTACGCATCGGGTCCGCCCGACCTGGTGATCGCCGGGCTCACCGTCATCGACCCGATCGTGGCGATCATCATCGGACTCACGATCCTCGGCGAGGCGAGCGGTGCCCCCCTGTGGGTGTACCTGGCGTTCACGGCCGTCGGAGCGATCGCGGTGTGGGGCGTGTACCAACTCGCGCGGTACCACCCGCAGATCCTGAGCGACAGCCAGGAGATCCCGATCACGCGGGGCAGCGAGCCGGGTGCCGACGCCACTCAGCCGATGACCGGGTCGATCCGAGTCAGCGAGGCGGTCGCGAAGGTGTGGCCGGATCCGCCGATCAAGGAGAAGGGCGACCCTCAGCGCTGATCGCGAAGGTCGTCGAGGTCGATGACCAGCCGGCCGTCGCGGATGCGCCCTTTGTCTCCCGCGTTCGGTGCGGGCGCGGGCAGCTCCACCTGTGCCTCCCAATCCGCACGAGCGTCTTCCGCGGAGGGCCGCCACACGGCGTCGAACCCCGATCCCAGACCGGCAAGCGCGCCGCCCGCCGTGCCGTCGAGCTGCTTCCTCAGCTGTGCGCGCTTGAAGCGCGGAGTGAGGGCGATCAGGACCATCGAGATCACGATCGTCGCCGCGACGACAAGCCCTGCGAACGCGTCCACGCAGGGATTGTCTCACGACGAAGCGGTGGGGCCGCCTGCCGGGCGTCACTGGGCTCGGCAGCGAATCGAGGCGATGTCGGAGGTATGTTCTAATGTCGGGGGTATGACATTCACGCCGCCGGATGAGCCGGGTCCCGGGTCTTTCGATCGGGGCCTGGATGATGCGGGGTTCTTCGACATGGTGCCGGAGGATCTGGTCTGGGATGCCGAGGTCGCTGATCGGGCGCCGGTGGTGCCGGATGATGTGGAGTTGGTGACCGATGTTGCGGTGATGATGTCGGTGTTCGCGGCGCAGCGGTTGGAGCGGGTGGAGGGGTTGCGGCGCAACGCGCTGGCGGACCCGGGGCGGTATGGCGGGGGCACGGTGCAGATCGTGGAACGCTCGGTGCGGTTGGAGTTGGCGGCGGCGCTGCGGGTCACCGAGCATGCCGCGGGGGTGCTGATGGCCCTCGCCGAGGCGCTGGTGCACCGCTACCCGACCGCGCTGGACTCGTTGGGGCGG
>NZ_JAYRDE010000042.1:0-23035 GCF_041909575.1 Microbacterium sp.
TCATCGACGTGGTCCGCCGCATCGCGACGGGCGACCTCGACCTCGCGGCGGTGCCGGCGACGACCGCTTCCTGACACCACCACGAGGAGAGCCTCCATGGCCGGCCCGACCCACGACCCCGCCCTCTACACCCACCGCGACGTGGTTCCCGTCCGTCGTGCACTGGTGTCGGTGAGCGACAAGACCGACCTGCTGAAGCTCGCCGAGGCGCTCGCCGCCGCGGGCGTCGAGATCGTCTCGACCGGCTCGACCGCGGCGACGATCCGCGACGCCGGCCACCCCGTCACGGACGTCGCCTCGGTCACCGGATTCCCCGAGTCGCTCGGCGGGCGCGTGAAGACGCTGCACCCGGGCGTGCACGCCGGCCTCCTCGCCGACCTGCGCCTCGAGGACCACCTCCAGCAGCTCACCGAGCTCGGCATCGAGCCGTTCGAGCTCGTGGTGGTGAACCTGTACCCGTTCGTCGAGACGGTGCGCTCGGGCGCGCAGGGCGACGACGTCGTCGAGCAGATCGACATCGGCGGCCCCGCGATGGTGCGCGCCTCGGCGAAGAACTTCGCCAACGTCGCGATCGTCGTCTCGCCGGAGTCCTACCCGGCGATCATCGACGCGATCGGCACCGGCGGCACGACGCTTCAGCAGCGCCGCGATCTCGCCGCCCGCGCCTTCGCCCACACGTGCGAGTACGACCGCGCGGTCGCCACGTGGTTCGCCGAGGAGACGCTCGGCGGCGCCGATCTGCCCCAGCACCTCACGATCAAGGCCGAGCGTCTCGCCACGCTGCGCTACGGCGAGAACGCGCACCAGCGTGCCGCCATCTACACGCGCGTGGGCGGTCACGGCATCGCGCAGGCCACGCAACTGCAGGGCAAGGAGATGTCCTACAACAACTACGTCGACGCGGATGCCGCGCTCCGGGCCGCGTTCGACATGGTCAAGCCGGCTGTCGCGATCATCAAGCACGCGAACCCCTGCGGCATCGCGGTGACCGCCCCCAATGCGCTGGACCCGATCGCGAGCGCCCACCTGCGCGCGCACGAGTGCGACCCGGTGTCGGCCTACGGCGGCGTGATCGCGGCGAACGGCACCGTCACCCTCAAGATGGCCGAAAACCTCAAGGACATCTTCACCGAGGTCATCGTGGCTCCGTCCTTCGAGCAGGAGGCGCTGGAGGTGTTCAAGGCGAAGAAGAACCTCCGCCTGCTGCAGCTGCCCGCCGACTGGCGCCAGGAGCGCATGGACGTGCGACTGGTGTCCGGCGGTCTGCTCCTGCAGGACGCCGATCGCTTCCCCGACGACATCGACTCGGTCGCCAAGGACTGGCAGCTCGTCTCGGGCGAGCGTCCGGCCGACGACGACATGACGAACCTCATCTTCGCCTGGAAGGCGTGCCGCGCCGTCAAGTCGAACGCCATCGTCCTGGCGAAGGGCTCTGCGACCGTCGGCATCGGCATGGGCCAGGTCAACCGCGTGGACTCGTGCCGTCTCGCGGTGGAGCGCGCCGGGGACCGCGCCGCCGGGTCGGTCGCGGCATCCGATGCGTTCTTCCCGTTCGCGGACGGACCGCAGGTGCTGATCGACGCCGGCATCCGCGCGATCATCCAGCCCGGCGGCTCGGTGCGCGACGACGAGGTGATCGCCGCGGCCCAGGCCGCCGGCGTCACGATGTTCTTCACCGGCGAGCGGCACTTCTTCCACTGACGCGGGCTGCGCCTGAGGACGCGCCCCGAATGCATGGGTGCGGGAGCGGTCCGGATGCCGCCACCGCCGTGTCCGATTTCCGCGAGCCGATGTCGGGGGAGCGTGTCAGGCTGGGGGCATGAGCCTGGCGATGACCTTCGATGAGCGGTACCGCGCGATCGACTCGCGCGACACGCGCTTCGACGGGCAGTTCGTCACGGCGGTGCGCTCGACCGGCATCTACTGCCGGCCCAGCTGCCCCGCCCGCACGCCGAAGCCGGCGAACGTCACGTTCTACCCCACCAGCGCCGCCGCGCACGAGGCGGGCTACCGCGCCTGCAAGCGGTGCCTCCCTGAAGCCGCGCCCGGTTCGCCGCAGTGGAACCTGCGGGGCGACACCGCCGGACGCGCGATGCGCCTCATCGCCGACGGCGTCGTCGAGCGCGAGGGCGTGCCCGGCCTCGCCCGGCGACTGGGCTACTCGCCCCGCCACCTGACGCGGCTCCTGAGCGCCGAGCTCGGTGCCGGGCCGCTCGCCCTCAGCCGCGCCCATCGGGCGCAGACGGCCCGCATGCTCCTCGTCGGCACCGACCTGCCGGCCGCCGACGTCGCGTTCTCGGCCGGCTTCGCCAGCGTGCGCCAGTTCAACGAGACCGTGCGCGAGGTGTTCGGCATGACGCCGCTCGAGCTCCGCGCCCGGCGGCGCGCGGCATCCGCGCCCGCTGCCGGCGATCTCGGGGCGATCGATCTCGCCCTCCCTCACCGCGGACCCCTCGACGACGCCGGACTGTTCGCGTGGATGGCCGCGCGGGCGGTCGAGGGGGCCGAGGTGGCGACACCGACCTCGTTCGCCCGCACGCTGCGCCTCGACGGCGGCCCGGCCTGGTTCGAGCTGAGGGTCGACGGCTCCGGCCGGGTGCGGCTGCGGGCGCGGCTGGCGCACCTTCGCGACCTGTCGACTCTCGTCACGCGGGCCCGCCGGCTCTTCGACCTCGACGCCGACCCGCTCGCGATCGACGAGGCGCTCTCGCGGCAGCCCGAACTCGCGCCGCTCGTCGCCGCCGTGCCCGGCATCCGGGTCCCCGGCGCCGCCGACCCGCACGAGATGCTCATCCGTGCGATGGTGGGGCAGCAGATCACCGTCGTCGCTGCGCGCACGGCACTGTCGGCACTCACCGCCGCGCTCGGGGAACCCGTCGAAGCCCACGAGGGCACGACGCGCCTGTTCCCGTCGATGGCGGCGATCGCCGAGCACGGCGCAGAGGTGCTTCGCGGCCCGGCCGCCCGCATCCGCTCGATCGTGGGGGCGGCCGCGGCGCTCGCCGACGGCTCGCTCACCCTGACACCGGGCGACGACGGCGGGGCGCAGCGCGAGGCGCTGCTGGCGATGCCGGGCATCGGGCCGTGGACCGCCGACTACGTCCGCATGCGCGTGCTCGGCGACCCCGACGTGTTCCTGCCGGGCGACGTCGCGGTGCGCTCCGGCGCGGCGGCGGCCGGCATCCCTTCGGATCCTCGCGCGCTCACCGACTGGGCCGCACGCACCGCGCCGTGGCGCAGCTACTTCACGGCGCACCTGTGGCGCGCCGCTGCGCCGAAGCGATCTGCAGAACTCCACGGATCCCGCGCCCCTCGACCTCGACGCACCCCAGAACCCCGCAGCACCCGCCCGAACGGTGGAGTTCTGCAGATCCCTTCGGAGGAGACGCCATGACCACCGCGACGATCCAGACCATCGACACCCCTGACGGCGCGTTCACGATCCTCGTCGACGACGCCCAGCGCGTACTCGCGTCGGGGTGGACCGGCGACGCCGAGCGCATCCTCGGGCGGCTGCGCGCGGCCGAGCGCCCGTCGTCTGTGCGCGAGGGCGAGACGGATGCCGCAGCCGCCGTCCGCGCGTACTACGGGGGCGACCTGTCGGCCATCGACGGCGTGCCGGTGTCGCAGCACGGCACCGCCATGCAGCGGGCGGGCTGGGACGCCCTCCGCCGCATCGAGCCGGGGCATCCGCTCACCTACGCCGAGTTCGCTGTCCTCCTCGGCTCGCCGTCCGCCGTGCGCGCCGCCGCATCGATCTGCGCACGCAACGCGCCCGCGCTGTTCGTGCCCTGCCACCGTGTGCTGCGCACCGGGGGAGCGCTCGGCGGATTCGCGTGGGGCCTCGACGTGAAGCGCGCCCTGCTCGACCGTGAGGCGGGAGTGCCGGCGCTCGTCTGAGGGGGCCTCGTCGGGGCGGGCGAGAATCCGTCGTTGCTCTCAGGCAACACTCAGGTATAGGCTGGTGGGCTGTCGCGTCGTTCGAGGCGTCGACGGTCCCGTCCGCTCTCACCTCAGGAGGATGCCATGTCCCAGGCCGCTATCGCCGCGAAGACCGCCGCCGTCCTCCGTGTCGCCGGGCCGGCGCGCCTCCGTATTCAGGGGTAGGCGCTCCTCCTCGCGTCCCGGCCTCGGCCGGCTTCGGCATACCGCCGCCTTCCGGAGCGTTCCCTTCACCGGGACCTTCGTCGCGCCTCGCGCACTCCTCAGACCCGATCCGGGTCATCCGCTCCACCGTCCCCACAAGGATCATGACCACCACCGCCGCTCCACCGCAGTCGTCACCTCCGCCGAGCTCCCAGCCGTCCACGGCGAAGGCTCTCGCACGCCTGCTGCCCTTCGCCAAGCCCGTGCTCCCGCGCCTGATCATGGGCGCGGTCAGCGCGCTCGTGGCGAGCCTGCTCGCACTGTCCATCCCGCTCGTCCTCGAGGCGATCGTCGCCGGCCCGATCGCCTCCGGCGACATCCGCCAGATCGCGTGGGGCTCGGCCGCGGTGCTCGTCCTCGGCCTCGCCGAGGCGCTCATGGTGTGGCTGCGGCGCTGGTTCGTCCTCGGACCGGCGACCAAGGTCGAGTACGACATCCGTCAGTCGTTCTACTCGCGCCTGCAGCGCCTCCCGGTCTCGTTCCACGACAAGTGGCAGTCGGGCCAGCTGCTCAGCCGCATGATGCAGGACATCAGCATGCTGCGCCGCTGGATGGCGTTCGGCATCGTGCTGCTCGTCGTCAACGTGATCACGATCGCCGTCGGAACGGTGCTGCTGTTCCGCTGGCACTGGCTGCTCGGCACGATCTTCCTGATCACCTCGGCGCCGCTGTGGTACGCCGGCTACCGCTTCGAGAAGACGTACGGCAGCCTGGCCCGGCAGAGCCAGGACCAGGCAGGCGACCTCGCGACCTCGGTCGAGGAGAGCGTGCACGGCATCCGCGTTCTCAAGGCCTTCGGCCGCGGCAAGCACGCCCTCCGCAAGTTCACCGCGCAGGCCGAGACCCTGCGCGAGACCGAGCTCAGCAAGGCCCGTGCGATCGGCTGGATCTGGTTCTGGCTCGTGCTGCTGCCCGACATCGCCTTCGCCCTGTGCCTCGGCGCGGGCATCTACCTGGTGTCGGTCGGGCAGCTGCAGACCGCCGAGCTCATCGCGTTCTTCGCGATGGCGACCGTCCTGCGCTGGCCGATGGAGTCGATCGGCTTCCTGTTCTCGTTCATGCTCGACGCGCGCACCGCGACCGACCGCATCTTCGAGGTGTTCGACGAGGAGAACGCGATCGTCGATCCCGAGAAGCCCGAGACCATCGACCGGCCGCGGGGTGAGCTCGTGTTCGAGGGCGTGCACTTCCGGTATCAGGATGCCGCCGCCCACGAGCGCGATCTGCTCGACGGCATCGACCTGGCCCTGCGCCCGGGCGAGACGATGGCCCTCGTCGGTCTGACCGGTTCGGGCAAGACGACGCTGACGACGCTCCCCGCGCGCCTCTACGACGTCACGGCCGGCCGCGTGACCGTGGACGGCGTCGACGTGCGCGACCTGACGCTCACCGAGCTGCGCCGCCACGTCGGCATGGCCTTCGAGGACGCGACGCTCTTCTCGCAGTCCGTGCGCGACAACGTCCTGCTCGGTCGCGAGGACCTCGAGCCGGGGAGCCCCGAGGCCGAGGCCGTCATGCGCGAGGCCCTGCAGGTCGCGCAGGCCGGATTCGTCGACGACCTGCCCGACGGCGTCGACACGATCATCGGCGAGGAGGGCCTGTCGCTCTCCGGCGGCCAGCGCCAGCGGCTCGCGCTGGCGCGCGCGGTGGCTGCGCGGCCGGCCGTGCTCGTGCTCGACGACCCGCTGTCGGCGCTCGACGTCGACACCGAGGCGCTCGTCGAGGACGCGCTGCGCGAGGTGCTGCACGCCACGACCGCGCTCGTCGTGGCGCACCGCCCGTCGACGGTCACGCTCGCCGACCGGGTGGCGCTGCTGGAGGCGGGGCGCATCACGGCCGTCGGCACGCACTCGGAGCTGCTGCGCGAGAGCGAGCACTACCGCCACGTGATCTCGAGCCTCGAGGTCGAAGAGGCCCGGTTGCGGGCAAGACAGCAGGACCAGGACTGGGAGGTGAACCTGTGAGCACCACGACCGTCACCGGCACGAGCGGCGAAGACCGCTCCGACTACACGCGCGACGAGAGCAAGGCGATCCGCAAGCGCTCGCTGCGCCTCCTCGGCTCGCTCGTCACGCCCGTGCGCGCCCAGCTGTGGCTCGCGGCGATCGTGCTGGTCATCTCGACCGCCTTCCGCGTCGCGGGTCCCGCGCTGATCGCGTTCGGCATCGACAACGCCCTGCCTGCGGCGGTCGAGCAGATGAACTGGCTCCCCACGATCGGGGTGGTGGTGATCTACCTCGCGACGGGCATCGCCGGCGCCGCCCTCATCGGCTGGTACGTCGTGGTCGCCGCGCGCCTGACGCAGGCGATCATGCTGGATCTGCGCAAGCGGATCTTCCTGCACACGCAGCGACTCAGCCTCGAGTTCCACGAGTCGTACACGTCGGGCCGCATCATCTCGCGCCAGACGAGCGACCTCGACTCGATCCGCGAGCTGCTGGACGGCGGCCTCAACGAGCTCGTGTCCGGCATCCTCTACGGCGGATTCACGCTCATCGCGCTGCTCCTCGTGGACTGGCAGTCGGGCGTGATCCTCGCGGTGATGGGCATCCCGCTCCTGCTCCTGATGCGCTGGTTCTACACGCGCTCGCAGGTCGTGTACCGCGAGTCGCGCGTGGTGAGCGCGAAGGTCATCGTCAAGTTCGTCGAGACCATGACCGGCATCCGTGCCGTCAAGGCGTTCCGCAAGGAGGTGCGCAACGACGACGAGTTCGGCGAGCTGGCCAGCGACTACCGCGACGTCAACATGCGCTCGATCCGCCTCTTCGGCACGTTCGAGCCGGGGCTCATGGCCGTGGCGTCGGTCACGGTGGCGCTCGTGCTGCTGTGGGGCGGCATCCGCGTCATCGACGGTGCGATCGAGATCGGCGTACTGCTGGCCGCGGTGCTGTACGTGCGCAACTTCTTCTCGCCGCTGCAGGAGGTGGCCTTCTTCCTGAACTCGTACCAGTCCGCGACGGCCGCGCTCGAGAAGGTGTCGGGCGTGCTGGAGGAGGAGCCCACGGTTCCCGATCCGGTCAAGCCCGTCGACCTGTGGAGCGCGCGAGGCCACGTGCGGTTCGACGACGTGCTCTTCGGCTACTCGAAGGACCGCGTCATCCTGCCGGACTTCTCGCTCGACATCCCGGCCGGTCAGACCGTCGCGCTCGTCGGCACGACGGGTGCGGGCAAGTCGACGCTCGCCAAGCTCGTGTCGCGGTTCTACGACCCGACCGCGGGCCGGGTGACGCTCGACGGCGTCGACCTGCGGTCGCTGCACCCGAAGGATCTTCGCCGCGCGATCGTCATGGTCACGCAGGAGGCCTACCTGTTCAGCGGCACGGTCGCCGACAACATCGCGCTCGGCAAGCCCGACGCCACGATGGACGAGATCCGCGCGGCGGCGCGCGCGGTGGGGGCGGATGCCTTCATCGAGCGCCTTCCCGACGGCTACGCCACCGACGTCAACAAGCGCGGCGGTCGCGTGTCGGCAGGGCAGCGTCAGCTGATCTCGTTCGCGCGCGCGTTCCTCGCCGACCCGGCGGTGCTGATCCTCGACGAGGCGACGGCGTCGCTCGACATCCCGTCGGAGCGCCAGATCCAGGACGCTCTGCAGACGCTGCTGGCCGACCGCACGGCGATCATCATCGCGCACCGCCTGTCGACGGTCGCGATCGCCGATCGGGTGCTCGTGATGGAGCACGGCCGTATCATCGAGGACGACGCCCCCGACGCGCTCATCGGCGGCGACGGCCGCTTCGCCAAGCTGCATGCGGCCTGGCGCGAGTCGCTCGTCTGACGCCGATACGATCCTCCGGGAAACCGGGCCGCCCTGCGTCGGGCGGTCAGCCGCGGGCGACCGAGAGGTCGGCGGCGAGCGGATGCTGCGCGGGAAGGTCGGCGAGAGCGGCGGCGCCGTCGAGCCCGGCGCCGAGGGGTTCGACGATCCGCGCGCGGGGGGCGTGCGAGGCGAGGTGGGTCGCGAACGCCTCGCGCACCGCCGCGGAGCCGAACACGCCGCCGATCGCGCACACGTCGGCGTCCTCGGCATCGACGCGGCGCAGCGCGGTCTCGACGCTGTGCGCGAGCTCCGCCCCGGCCCGTGTGCTGATGAGCTGCGCGACCGCGTCGCCCTCGGCCGCCAGACGCGCGACGTCGGCCGCGAACGACGCGACGATCGACACCCGCTCGCTCGAGGACTGCAGCTCGATGTACGCGCGGCCGAGGTCGGGCCAGCGCTCCTCGGCGACGCGGCGCAGGGCGGTCTGCGGCCCCCGCCCGTCGTACGAGCGCATGGCCGCGTCGAGAGCTTCTCGGCCGATCCAGTAGCCGCTGCCGGCGTCGCCCATGATGTGGCCCCAGCCGTCCACGCGGGCGACGTGCGAGGCGCCGACCGCGAGCGTGACGACCCCCGTTCCCGCCGCGACGACAGCGCCCGGGCCGAGGCCGAGGGCACCCAGGAACGACGTCGTGGAGTCGTGCGCCAGGCGCACGTCGCGCACGCGGGCATCGGAGATCCCGGCGAGAAGGGCCGCGGCATCCGCTTCTCTGCTCGTGAGCCCCGAGACACCGGCAGCCACCGACGCGACGGTCGTGTCCCCGCCCGCGAGCACCTTTCGCGCGATCGCGGCGAGCTGGGGGATGAGCGGCTCGTGGGTGAGGATGCCGGGGAAGATCTCCTCGCGTACGGTGCCGCCCTGCGTCACGCGCACCTTGATGCCGGTCTGGCCGGCGTCAATCGCGAGGACGCCGCGGGCCGGAGCGAGGCTGTTCACGCCGTTCACCCTAGCGCCACGGCATGCGGGCAGACCGAAGGCGACGGGGCCTCGATGGGGGAGGGGTTATCGAGGCCCCGCCGCCGGTCTCAGGATGCCTCGGCGGGCAGTGCGCGTTCAGTTGTCGGGTCGAACGCGAGGGTATCGGTCAGAGTCGGATCTCTGCGATGACCTCACCGTACTCGGTCTCGCCGACGGGTGTGAAGCCCATTCGCTGGAAGAATGCTTCGGGTCCGCCCTCACCGGCCTCGTAGATGACGTCCACGCGGTCGAATCCGCGGTTCCTGGCCTCTTCGAGGAGCTGCTGGACGGCGAAGCGGCCCACGCCGCGACCCTGGTCGTCGGCATCGACGTTGATGCGCCACAGCACCGACTGGAAGTGGTCGACCGGCGCCTCTCCGTCGAAGTTCGCGCTGACGAACGCGACGACCTCGTCACCGTCGAGCACGACGCGCTGCCAGCTCGTCTGCGGGTTCATCACGGTCGCCGCGATGCCGTAGCTGACGGGTGCGAGGAACTGCTCCTGCCCCGGCTTCAAGGACAGGTTGTTGACCGCCACGATGGTCGAGGCGGAGAGTTCGACGAGGCGCAGTTCACCCATACGCACAGGCTAGCCCGGATGCGGGCATCCGGCATCGTCGGATCGGCACCGTTACGTGGAGTTCACACGGCGAGATATCTCGATGTCGAGATACTTTTGCGTTGCGATACGCTGGAGACATCCCCGAAAGAAGGACGAAACCGGTGACCGACTCGACCATCATCTACACCTATACCGACGAGGCACCGGCACTGGCTACCGCGTCGTTCCTGCCCATCGTGAAGGCCGTCACCGGTCAGGCCGGAGTCGAGGTCGAGACCCGCGACATCTCGCTCGCCGGCCGTGTCCTCGCCGCCTTCCCGCAGCGACTGACCCCCGAGCAGCAGGTGGGCGACGCGCTCGCCGAGCTCGGCGGACTGGCCACGCTTCCCGAGGCGAACATCATCAAGCTCCCGAACATCTCGGCCTCGATCCCGCAGCTCAAGGCGGCGATCGCCGAGCTGCAGGCGGCGGGCTACGACATCCCCGACTATCCCGACGAGCCGCAGTCCCTCGAAGAGAAGGACGTGCGCGCGCGATACGACCGCATCAAGGGATCGGCCGTCAACCCGGTGCTGCGCGAGGGCAACAGCGATCGCCGCGCCCCGCTGTCGGTGAAGAACTACGCCCGCAAGCACCCGCACCGCAACAAGGCCTTCGCCGAGGGGTCGAAGACCCGCGTGGCGACCCTCGGCCACGACGACTTCAAGTCCAACGAGAAGACGACGGTCATCGAGACCGACGACGTGCTCGCCATCCAGCACGTCGCCGCCGACGGCGCCGTGACCCCGCTCAAGTCGGGCATCAAGGTTCTGCCCGGCGAGATCGTCGACGCGACGTTCCTGTCGGCGGCGGCGCTGGACGCGTTCCTCGCCGAGACGCTGAAGGATGCCGCGGCCGAGGACCTGCTCTACTCGGTCCACCTCAAGGCGACCATGATGAAGGTCAGCGACCCGATCATCTTCGGGCACGTCGTGAAGGCGTACTTCGCCGACGTCTTCGACCGCTACGGCGACAGGATCGCCGCGGCGGGGCTCACCGCCAACGACGGCCTCGGTGCGATCCTCGCGGGGCTCCCCTCGGTCGACGGCGGCGCCGAGATCGCGGCGGCGATCACGGAAGACCTCGCGCGCGGCCCCCGCCTGTCGTACGTGAACTCCGACAAGGGGATCACCAACCTCCACGTGCCGTCCGACGTGATCGTCGACGCGTCGATGCCCGCGCTGATCCGCAACGGCGGCAAGCTCTGGGGCGTCGACGGCGGCGAGGACGACACGCTCGCCGTCATCCCGGACTCGTCCTACGCCAGCGTCTACCAGACCGTGATCGACGACGTCGTCGCCCACGGCCCGCTCGACCCGGCGACCATCGGCACGGTGCCCAACGTCGGCCTGATGGCGCAGGCGGCCGAGGAGTACGGCAGCCACGACAAGACGTTCGAGATCGCCGCGGCCGGGACCGTCCAGGTGCTGAACCAGGCCGGCGACGTGCTGATCGAGCACGCCGTGCAGCCGGGCGACATCTGGCGCGCGACCCAGACCAAGGACATCGCGGTGCGCGACTGGGTGAAGCTCGCCGTGGGACGCGCGCGGGCGACGGGCGCTCCGGCGGTGTTCTGGCTCGACGACGGCCGCTCGCATGACGCCGCCCTCATCGCGAAGGTGAAGACCTACCTCGGCGACCTCGACACGGACGGGCTCACGATCGAGATCCTCGCGCCCGCCGCGGCGACGCAGTACTCGCTCGATCGCCTGCGCAAGGGGGAGGACACCATCTCGGTGACCGGCAACGTGCTGCGCGACTACCTCACCGACCTGTTCCCGATCCTCGAGGTCGGAACGAGCGCCAAGATGCTCTCGATCGTGCCGCTGCTCGCCGGCGGCGGGCTGTTCGAGACCGGCGCCGGCGGCTCGGCGCCCAAGCACGTGCAGCAGCTCCTCGAGGAGAACTACCTGAGGTGGGACTCGCTCGGCGAGTTCTTCGCGCTCGCGGCCTCGCTCGAGCACCTGGCGACGACGACGGGCAACGTGCGCGCGCAGGTACTGGCGGACACACTGGATGCCGCGACCGGCACGTTCCTCGAGAACGACAAGTCGCCCGGCCGCGCGCTCGGCACGATCGACAACCGCGGCAGCCACTTCTACCTCACGCTCTACTGGGCCCAGGAGCTCGCCGCGCAGCAGGCCGACCCCGAGCTGGCCGCCGCGTTCGCCCCGGTCGCCGAGGCGCTCGCCGCCGACGAGGACAAGATCGTCGCCGAGCTGAACGCCGTGCAGGGCGCGCCCGCCGCGATCGGCGGCTACTACCGTCCCGACGCGCAGCTCGTCGAGGCCGTGATGCGCCCGTCGGCGAGGTTCAACGCCATCATCGACGGGCTCAGCTGACACCAGTCGAACCGGGGCCCCCGTCCGCGCGAGCGGGCGGGGGCTCCGTCGCGCGCGGCCGCGCCGGGCAGGTTCACGGGCGGGTGCACGAGCGGCTGCGCCGGGCTGCGGCATCCGGTCTCGACGACTGCGACGCGCGGGGTATCCCGCCGGGCCCACCTGCCCGGCGGGTGGGCTCATAACTCCTGCAGATTGCGCGGGGCGGGCAGCGATCGGCTGCTTCGGGGCGTGCCGTGGGCGGAACTGCAGGAGTTATGCGCCGCGCGAGCGCCGCGGGCCTCGCGTCACGCCCCGGTCCGGGTCAGGCGTGGATCCACACCTCGGTGCCGACGTCCAGCCAGTCGTACAGCGCCTTGGCGGTGCTGATCGGCATGTTGACGCAGCCGTGGCTCATCGGGTTGCCGAAGTTGTTGTGCCAGTACGCGCCGTGGAAGGCCTGGTCGCCGTTGAAGTATGCGACCCAGGGAATGTCGGCCGTGCAGTACGGTGCGCCGGGGAAGCAGCCCATGTCCTGGATCGGCACGAACGCGAAGACCCGGAAGCTGCCCTGCTGGGTGGGAGTCTCCGAGAGTCCCGACGAGATCGGGAACGAACGGATGACCTGGTCGTTCTCGAACATGTAGAGGGTCTGCTGGCTGAGGTCGACCTCGACCCGCCGCTCGATGGCGGTGGTGGCGAACTCGGTCTCCTCGACGGGAAGCTGGTAGCGGGCGTCGCCGGCGGCGAGCTGCGCGGCGTACTCGCCGGCGACGTCGCCCGTGTCGCCGAGCGCCCGGCCCGAGACGCCCGCCTTCAGCTCGCGCAGCACTTCGCCCGCGGAGTCCGTGACGACCTGCGCCTTGACCGGCTCGCGGTCGACGGCGGAGGCGAGCTTCGGCACCAGCTTCTCGATCGCGGCCTCGTCGGCGGTGATCTGGAACGTGCCGTCCTCGCCGGGCGTGACCGTGAGCCACGACGCCGCGACCTTGCGCGAGACGGGCACGGTGCGCTCGTCGCCGACGTAGAAGCCGGCAGTGTCGAGCATCGCGTTGAGCTGCGTCGCCGTCGACTCGGCCACATAGGTCGGGGTCGTCGCCTGCACTGCGGCGAGGGTCGGCTCGAGCTCGACCTTCGTGTCGCCCGCGACGAAGGCCTCTTGCAGGGCCGCCCGCACCGCCTCGACGTCGACGCCGGCGCCGGGCACGTCGGGCTCGGCCACGTAGGCGACGGACTCCTTGTCGAACGACAGTGTCGCGTCGACGGGGTCGGTGTACAGCTGCGGGGCGCCCGCGCGCAGAGCCGAGGTCGCCGCGTCGTCGTCGATCGTGATCTCCGCGTCGGCGGATGCCGGGAACCACGCGGTGACGTTCCACAGCGGGTGCTCGGCGTAGGCGGCCTCGACGAGGGCCTCGGCATCGACCGAGGCGCCGAGGTCGGCGCCGGTGACGACGGCGTCGCCGCCTTCCCCGGTGAGGACGACGGTGGTGGTGGCGAGCCGCTGCTGCACGGCCTCGATCGCCGCACCGGGCGTGAGGAAGCCGATGCCGACGCCGGCCACGGCAGTGCCGGGGGCGATGAGGATCAGCGAGGTGGAGGCCAGCGCGACGGCGGCCACTCCGGCGCCGATGCCGATCCACAGACCCTTGCGGCTCTTGCGGGGTCGCGGCTCGGCAGGAGCCCACGCAAAGGTGGGGGAATCAGGCCCGCCCGCGCTCGGCTGCGTCTGATCGGCGCGCTCGTCGGTCGCGAGATCGGTCGCCATCTTCACCCCCCGGTTGTGTGCAACTCTCCACCAATGGTAAGGGACCGTTCGGGGAAGGTCGGCAACGACCTCATCACGGTGGGAAAGCGCGCCCCCCGGCTGCTACTCGGCGGAGCCGCAGAGAGCGTCGAACTCCTGCATCGACGCCTGCAGGTCGGCGCCCATCTGCTCGAACTCCGCGGCCTTGGAGGTATCGCCCTCGATGATCGCGGGGAGGAGGTCCGCGACATCCCCGAAAAGCTGCTGCAGCGACGGCAGGACGGCGGCCACCTCTTCGTTGGTCACCTGGCTGCTCGCGTCGGCGATGCTCTCGGCCGCCGCGTGGAAGGCGTCGGCGACGGCGGCCGGGTCCTCGGTGGTGGCCTGCTCGAACTCGTCGGTCGCGGCGGTGATCGTGTCGCTCACGAGCCGGCAGGCCTCTTCGGTCGTCTGGCCGCCGGCCGACGGCCCCGTCGAGTCGCTCGCGGCGGGGCCTGCGCCCGTGCACGCGGTCAGCCCGAACACGGCTGCGGCGGCGATCGTGACGGCGGCGAGACGGCGGGAGACGGTGGTCGAACGCATCGTCCCACTGTAGGCGACGCGTCGAGCGCGGTTCTTCGCACGATGCGCGGATGCACTCGCGCCCGCTGTGGGGAAGTGCGCGGCATCCGTTTGTAACGGTTTTGTAAATACCCCGTGCAAACCCGGTTCAGACCTTGCGAGATGTTTGTTCGTAAGGTCTACTAACAAACATGTCTGCATCGGAAGTGCAGCGCGGCTCTTCCACACTCGAGTCGCCGCACCCCTCAGGAACCGGCCCCGGCCGCGGCTTCGGCCACGGCCGCACGCTCCGTCAGGGCGGCAAGGTGCTTCCCGAGCACGCTCGCGGCCACAACCGGTCGCTCCTGCTGCAGACGCTCTTCCACCAGGGCGCGATGAGCCGCGCCGACCTCTCACGCGAGACGGGCCTCACCCGCGTCACGATCAGCGACCTCGTGGCCGAGCTCATCGCCGACGGCTTCGTGGCCGAGATCGGCGTGCGCGAGGCATCCGGTCCCGGCAAGCCGGCGATGCTGGTCGACCTCGACCGGGCGGGCCACCGCATCGTCGGCATCGACCTGTCCGGCAGCGACTCCTTCATCGGCGCGGTGCTGACTCTCGACGGCGACATCGTCGCCCGCCGGGAGGTCGACCTCCCCGCCGCGGACGACGTCGTCGCGACCGTCGTCGAGCTGGCCCGCGTGCTGGTCGCCGACTCGCACGCCCCCGTCCTCGGCATCGGCGTGGGGACGCCCGGTGTCGTCGACGACCGCGGCGTGATCCTCACGGCCCCCAACTTCGGCTGGGCCGGCTTCGACCTCGAGGGTGCGCTGCAGAACGCTCTCGGCCTTCCCGTGCTGGTCGCCAACGACGCCAATGCGGCCGTCCTCGCCGAGTACACCTTCGGCGGCGCGGGCGACGACGTCCTGCTGGTCAAGGTCGGCCGAGGCGTCGGCTCGGGACTGCTGGCCGCCGGGCAGCCGATGCGCGGCAGCCGCTTCGCCGCGGGCGAGATCGGCCATGTCACGGTCGGCACCGACGGCGGGCCCGAGTGCGTGTGCGGGAAGATCGGATGCCTCGAGGCCTGGCTGTCGGTGCCCTCGCTCTCGAAGCGGCTGGCCGAGGCATCCGCTCCCGCCGACCGCGACGGTATCCTGCGCGACGCGGGGGAGCGGCTGGGCATCGCCCTGGCTCCGGTCGTCGGCGCCCTCGACCTGTCGGAGATCGTGCTCTCCGGCCCCATCGAACTTCTCGACGGACCTCTCGCGGAAGCGACCGTCGAGACCCTCCGCGCTCGGACGCTGGCCCAGTTCCACGACAGCGTGCGCGTGCGGATGACGGAGCAAGGCCAGGACATCGTCCTGCGCGGCGCCGCCGTCATGGTCCTGTCAGGACAACTCGGGGTGTCGTGACCGACACCCGCAATTCCCCCCCCGGATGGGTCACCCGGCCCGCCCGAACCACCAAGAGAGACACAAAGGAAGACACCATGAACAAGAAGCTCGGAGCCCTCGCGCTCGTCGGCGCTTCGGCTGTCGTTCTGGCCGGTTGTGCAGGCGGCGGCGAAGCAGCCCCCAGCGAGGCCGCGACCGGCGACCTGACCGTGTGGCTGGTCGGCGCGGACACGCCGCAGACCGCCCGCGACTACCTCAAGGAGACCTTCGAGGAGGAGAACGACGGCTGGACCCTCACCATCGAGGAGAAGACCTGGGCCGACGTCTCGGACACCTATGAGGCCGCCCTGTCGTCGAACGACGCCCCGGACGTCGTCGAGGTCGGCAACACGCAGGCCATCGGCTTCGCCGACAAGGGCCTCTTCCTCGACATCTCCGACATCCAGGAGCAGCTGGGCGGCGACGACCTGCTGCCGGGTCTCGTCGAGGCCGGCACGTACGACGGGTCGCTGTGGGCGGCGCCGTACTACGCCGGCGGCCGCGTGGTGTTCTACACCCCGCAGATCGTGGGCGACACGCTGCCCGCGACCCTCGAGGACTACGTCGCACAGGGCACCGAGCTCACCACTGCGACCGTCTCGGGCATCTACGCGCCGGGCCGCGACTGGTACAACGCCCTTCCCTACGTGTGGGCCAACGGCGGCGAGATCGCCGTGCAGGACGGCGAGACCTGGGACGCGCAGTTCTCGAGCCCCGAGAGCATCACGGGCCTCGAGATGCTGCAGGACGTCTACGAGAACGCCACCGTCGCCCCCGTCGACGGCAACGAGCGGATGGGCAACATCGCGTTCTGCGCGGGCGAGGTCGGCTTCCTGTCGACCCCGGCCTGGGCCGAGGGCAACCTGACCGGCGCCTGGCCGTGGGGTGACGAGGCCGCGGGCGAAGAGGTGTCCAACGGATGCCCCGACACCTACGCCAAGGACCTCGGAGCGTTCGCCCTGCCCGGCCTCGAGGAGGGCGAGACCGCCCCGATCTTCGCCGGCGGCTCGAACGTCGCCGTCGCCTACAAGAGCGACGCGCCCGGCAAGGCCAAGGCCGCGCTCGAGATCATGCTCTCGGAGGGGTACCAGTCGCTCCTCGCCGAGCAGGGTCTCGTCCCGGGCATCATGTCCGCTGCGTCGTCGCTGCCCGACACCGACTCGGCCAAGGCTCAGGCCGAGGCTCTGGCGAACTCGAAGTTCACCCCGGCCAGCCCGAACTGGGGCGAGGTCGAGGCCGCGCAGATCATCCCCGACGCCCTCGTGCGCATCGCCCAGGGCGAGGATGTCACGGCGGTCGCCGAGGCGCTCGACACGCAGATCGAGGACATCCTCAACAAGTAGGTCCCCCGGAGGTGAGGGGTCCCGGTTCCGACCGGGACCGGGACCCCTTCACCCGGACCGAGCCCTCGGCCAGACTCAGGACAGCGACGCCTGCGCCTGACCCGGAGAACGGTCCTCCGCGCACATCCCCGATCGCCGGACGCGCCGTCGTGCCCGGCCGCAACACCTCAGAGAGGAGACGACATGAGCGACACCGCCACCGCGGTCCGTCCCGCCGAGAAGCCCCGGCGCGCGGCATCCCGCCCGCCCGTCTCACGGGAGAAGGCCCGCGCCCGCCGCGACGCGCGCAGCGCGTGGGTGCTGCTCGCGCCCTCCCTCATCATCCTCGGCGTCATGGTCGCCTACCCCGCCGTGCTCATGGTCATCCAGTCGTTCACCGACTACACCGTGCGCAACAAGGTGCAGGGCACGATGCCGAACTTCGTCGGCTTCGAGAACTACCTCGACCTGTTCACCCAGTCCGACTTCCCCGCCGTCCTGGTGCGCAGCCTCGCCCTCATGGTCGTGATGACCGTGTTCATCATGGTGTTCGGCGTGCTGATCGCCGTCCTCATGACGCGACTCGGCCGCGCCTGGCGCATCGTCGTGTCGGTCGGGCTCCTGCTCGCGTGGGCGATGCCGCCGCTCACGGCCACGGTGGTGTGGGGCTGGATCTTCGACACCCAGTACGGCCTCGTCAACTGGGCGCTCAACACGATCACCGGCACCGAGGACTGGACCAACCACTCCTGGCTGCTCAACCCCTTCTCGTTCTTCTTCGTGCTCACGATCATCGTCGTGTGGCAGGGGGTTCCGTTCGTGGCGTTCACGGCGTACGCCGGACTCGGGCAGGTCCCTGCCGAGGTGCTCGAGGCGTCGTCGCTCGACGGCGCGAACGGCTGGAAGCGCTTCTGGAACATCGTGTTCCCCTACGTCCGCAGCGTGCTGACGGTCGTCCTGGTGCTGCAGGTCATCTGGAACCTGCGCATCTTCACCCAGGTCTATGCGCTGCAGAGCCGCGGCGGCATCGCCTCCGAGACGAACGTGCTCGGCACCTACCTGTTCCGTCAGGGACCGGGAGAGGTCGCCTTCACCGCCGCGATCGGCGTCGTCATGGTGGTGCTGCTGCTCGTCCTCTCGTGGGGCTACGTGCGCACGACGCTCAAGGAGGAGGAACTGTGAGCACGCAGGTCAGCACCGGCACGCAGCTGGGCACCGTCGGGGTCGACGAGGTCCTCGGCGAGGTCGGCAACGCCAAGCGGCCCCGGCGCCGCTCGATCGACGTGCGCCGCCCGTCGCCCCGGCGGGTCGTGACGCGCACCCTCCTCAACATCGCGGCGCTCATCGTCTTCGTGGCGTCGGTGTTCCCCGTGTACTACATGGTGAACCTGTCGTTCACGCCGAACTCGAAGATCATCAGCCGCGAGCCGAGCCTCTTCCCGCTGGACTTCACGTTCAGCAACTACCGCTCGGCCTGGGGCCGCGAGGCCGCGGCGGGTCAGACCGACTTCGCCCACGCGCTCCCGACGACTCTCACGGTCACGGCCGGTGTGCTCATCGTGACGCTGCTGTTCGCGTTCCTCGCATCGATCGCGCTGGCGCGCTTCAAGTTCCGGGGCCGTTGGACCTTCATCGTCGCCGTGCTCGTCGTCCAGATGATCCCCGGCGAGGCGATGATGTTCACGATCTACGGCATGATCGACGACTGGCGCCTGATGAACACCCTGCTCGGGCTCGGGATCGTCTACGTCGCCATGGTCGTGCCCTTCACGATCTGGACCCTGCGCGGATTCGTCGCCGGCGTCCCCGCCGACCTCGAGGAAGCCGCGATGATCGACGGGTGCACCAAGTCGCAGGCGTTCTGGAAGGTCACCTTCCCGCTGCTGGCTCCGGGGCTCGTCGCGACCGGCATCTTCGCGTTCATCCAGGCGTGGAACGAGTTCACGATGGCGCTCCTGTTCCTGCGGGGCTACAACCTCACGCTCATGCCGTGGCTCAACGCCTTCCAGTCCTCCTCGGTCGGCGGCGCCGTGAACTGGGGTGCGGTGATGGCCGGGTCGACGATGATCGCGATCCCCGTCGTCATCTTCTTCCTCATCGTGCAGGGCCGCATGACCGGCGGCCTCGTGTCGGGGGCGGTCAAGGGCTGATGCGCGCACTGCACACCACCCTCTCCCGCGGGGAGACGGGGCGATGAAGGTCGGGCTCGACGTCGGCGGCACCAAGACCGACGCCGTGGCGGTCGACGCGGCCGGCGCGATCGCCGGACGCGTCCGCCTTCCCACCGGATGGGGATCGGATGCCGTCACTGCGACGGTCCTGGAGGCCGTGCGTGCGCTGGGCTCCGAGCCGGGTGTCGACGCCGCGGCGATCCGCTCGGTCGGCATCGGCATCCCGGGTCAGATCGAGCCGGGCACCGGCCGCGTCGTGCACGCCGTGAATCTGGGCGTGGACGAGCTCGATCTCGTCGGTGCGACCCAGCCGGCCCTCGGCGTCCCCGTCGGCGTCGAGAACGACGTCAAGGCCGCCGCGCTCGGGGCGTTCGCGCTCCACGGCGGCTCGGGATCGATGGCCTACCTCAACCTCGGCACCGGCATCGCGGCCGGAATCGTGAGCGAGGGCAGCCTGTGGCGCGGTGCGCGCGGGACCGCCGGGGAGGTCGGCCACATCTCGGTCGACCCGGCCGGTCCGCTGTGTCGCTGCGGCCAGCACGGCTGCATCGAGGCCCTCGCCGGCGGCGGAGCGATCGCCGAGCGCTGGGGCCGGGCGAGTGCACTTCCCATCCGCGACGTCTTCGATGCGGCGGATGCCGGCGACGCCCACGCCCGCGAACTGCGGGCCGGCCTCGCGCGCGGTGTCGCGGCGGCTGTCCGCGTGCTGGTGCTCACGGCCGACGTCGACGCGGTCGTATTCGGCGGTGGGATCACCGCGCTCGGCGACCGCCTGATGTCGGATGTCCGAGCCGAGCTCGCCGCCAGTGCCGAGGCATCCCCGTTCATGCGCTCACTGCGGCTCGTCGAGCGCGTCGAGCTGCTCCCGGCCGGCTCGCCGGCGGCCGCACTGGGTGCGGCGCTGATCGGCGCCGCCCGCGACACGGAAGGCGCGCTGGCCCATGGCTGAGGTCGTCATCGTCCCCGGTCCCGCCGACGCCGGCGCGGTCGTCGCCGACGAGATCGTCCGGCTCATCCGGTCGCGTCCCGACGCCGTGCTGGGTCTCGCGACCGGATCGACGCCGCTTCCGGTGTACGAGGCCCTGCGGTCGCGTCTCGCCGGGGTGGATGTGAGCGCGGTGCGCGGCTTCGCCCTCGACGAGTACGTGGGCCTGGATCCCGCGCATCCCGAGAGCTACCGCTCCGTCATCGCGCGCGAGGTCGTCGAGCCCCTCGGCCTGGACCCCGCGCTGATCCGCGTGCCCGACGGCTCCCTCGACGGCATCGAGCACGCCGGCGACGACTACGAGCGCGCGATCGCCGATGCCGGCGGGGTCGACCTGCAGATCCTCGGCATCGGCACCGACGGCCACATCGGATTCAACGAGCCCGGGTCGTCGTTCGCATCGCTGACGAGGGTGAAGACGCTCACCGAGCAGACCCGGCTCGACAATGCCCGGTTCTTCGATTCGATCGACGACGTGCCGCGTCACTGCGTCACCCAGGGGCTCGGAACGATCCTGCGCGCCCGTCACCTCGTGCTGCTGGCGTTCGGCGAGGGGAAGGCCGAGGCGGTCGCGGGTGCGATCGAGGGCCCGGTGACGGCGTCGCTGCCCGGCTCGGCGATCCAGCTGCACCCGCACGTGACCGTCGTGGTCGACGAGGCAGCCGCATCCCGTCTCCTCCACGCCGCCTACTACCGCTACGCCTTCACCAACAAGCCGGCCTGGCAGGGTCTGTAACCCCCTCTCCTCCGCCTCTTCGGTCCGTTTGTGCGGGACCGCCGGTCTCGTCGATCCGCCTGATTCGGTGAGGGCGCCGGATCAGGCGCCGAACACCTTGCCGGGATTGAGGATCCCCTGCGGATCGAAGGCCCGGGTGATCCGGCGCTGCAGCTCCCACTGATCCTCGCCGAGCTCGTCGGCCAGCCAGCGGCGCTTCAGCACGCCGACCCCGTGCTCGCCCGTCAGCGTGCCGCCCAGGCGCAGCGCGGCCCGGAAGAGGTCGTCCGCGGCGGCCCAGACGTGGGCCGGCGCCTCGACGACCCCGAACTCGTCGGGCTCGGCGTCGAAGATGAAGTTCGGGTGCAGATTGCCGTCGCCGGCGTGCGCGACCGTCGGGATGACGACCCCGTGCTCGCGCTCGACGCGGGCGATCTCGTCGAACATCGCCGGGAGGGCGCTGCGCGGGACCGAGACGTCCTCGATGAGCGCCGTGCCGAGCCGCTCCATCGCCGGGTGCATCGACCGGCGGATCGCGAGCAGGCGCTCGCCCTCCTCGCGGTCGTGCGACACCGCCACGGTCCCGCCGGCGCCACGCAGCACGCCGGCGATCGCGTCGGCCTCTGCTGCGGCCGCCGGGCCGTCGGTCTGGATCGTCAGCTGGGCGGCCCCGGGTGTCGGCGGCTCGAGCGTCAGGAGCGCGTGGACGGCGGCGAGGGACGCGGCATCCATCAGCTCCATGATCGCGGGCTGCACGCCGGACGCGGTGACGGCGGCGGATGCCACGGCCGCGGCGCGCACGTCGGGGAAGGTCGCCGCGATCGTGCACACGTCGCCCGGGACGAGGCGGCGGAGCTTCAGCGTCGCGCCGACGATCACGCCGAGGGTGCCCTCGGAGCCGATGACGAGGGACGTCAGATCGAGCCCCGTGACGCCCTTGACGGTGCGGTGGCCGAGGTGCAGCAGCCTGCCGTCGGCGAGGACGAGGTCCACGCCCAGCACCGCGTCGCGCACGACGCCGTACTTCGCGCAGAGGAGCCCTCCCGCCCCCGTGGCGATGTTCCCGCCCACCGTCGAGATCGCGCGGCTCGCGGGATCCGGCGCCCACCACAGTCCGTGCCCGGCGAGCGCCGCGTTGAGATCGGCGTTGATGATTCCCGGCTCGACGACGGCGAGCAGGTCGTCGGGGCGCACCTCGAGGATGCGGTCCATGCCGCGCACCGACAGCGCGATCTCGCCCTCGCCGGCGTTCGCGCCCCCGGCCAGCCCCGTTCCCGCTCCGCGCGTGACCACCGGGGTTCCGGTCTCGCTCGCGATGCGCAGGGTGATCTGCACGTCCTCGATCGTGCGGGCGTTCACGACGGCGAGGGGGGTGCCGGATGCCGCGTGCCCCGACTTGTCCGCGCGTGCGGCGCCGCGGGCGTCCGCCGACAGATCGACGCGCTCGCCGAGCGCAGCGCGCAGGCGCTCCACGACGGCGGAGGGCCGGTTCACGCGAAGCGGCGCCGTCCGGCGATCACGCCGATCGTGACGGCGACGACGCCGAACCCGAGACCGATCCACGCCTGACCCATGCTCCACCAGGCGATCGTGGCCGCCGCGTACACGAGCAGCTCGACCACGGCCCGCACGAACGGGTGCACGGCGACGACCGCGCGCGGTGAGACGAACAGGGCCCAGACCAGGACGGCGAGGAGGGGTGCGCCGACGCCGGCGACGATGTTCCACGGGAAAGGCCACGACACGAAGCCCCACACGGCCAGCGACGCGATCGCGAACAGCTCGCACAGGAAGGCCAGGATGTCGATCGCCGAGAGGGGTGCGCGGGTGCCGGGTGCGGGCTCGGCGGATGGCGCGGGGGTCTGGGGATCGGACATGACCTCCAGTTTAGGCGCGTGCGCGCGGCGCGACGGATCGGCCGATCGTCACAGCAGCGTGCTGAGCCGCACGCTCGTGGGAACGCCCGTCAGCGGGCCGGCGGCGTAGCGCAGCTCGAGGCGCGCGTCCACGGCGAGCTCCTGTGCCGAGGGCAGGACGGTCAGCACGGCGCGGCCGTCCGCGTCCAGGGTGGCGCCGGCGCGCGCAGTGCCGCGGATGCGCGCCTCCACCGTGGCGCCAGGCGTGCCTGCCACCACGAGGGTGATCGTCGTCTGCTCGGCCGTCGCGACGGACGAGCCCGAGAGGATCGACGGTGAGCCGGACGGCAGTCCGGCCGCGGCCGCGGCCCACCCCCCCGCCCCCCCCGCCCGCCCCCCCAGCGGCGCGGCCCCCGGCGCGCCCCACGC
>NZ_JAYRDE010000043.1:0-22725 GCF_041909575.1 Microbacterium sp.
GAGGAGCGCGGCCTCCCCGCCGACCCGATGGCCGCCTACGCGGCATCCGGCTACCAGCAGCAGATCGCCGACGCGCGCGTCGGCGGCACGCAGGCCGGCTGGGGCGCCTAGCCACAGACCCGCCGGGGTCGTGGGATGCCGATCCCCGCGACCCCGGCGCACCACCTCGACTCCCACACGAAGGAAACACCCCATGACCAACCAGGCAGCCGCCGAGCTCATCGCCCGGTCGAACCGCCTCGGCGCCGACCCGAGGAACACCAACTACGCCGGCGGGAACACGTCGGCGAAGGGAACCGAGACCGACCCGGTCACCGGCGAGCCCGTCGAGCTGCTGTGGGTCAAGGGCTCCGGCGGCGACCTCGGCACGCTCACCGAGTCCGGCCTGGCGGTCCTGCGCCTCGACCGCATGCGCGCTCTTGTGAACGTGTACCCCGGCCTCGAGCGCGAGGACGAGATGGTCGCCGCGTTCGACTACTGCCTGCACGGCAAGGGCGGCGCGGCGCCGTCGATCGACACCGCGATGCACGGACTCGTGGATGCCGCGCACGTCGACCACCTCCACCCCGACTCCGGCATCGCGATCGCGACAGCGGCCGACGGCGAGGAGCTCACCGCGAAGATCTTCGGCGACAGGGTCGTGTGGGTGCCGTGGCGCCGACCCGGGTTCCAGCTCGGCCTCGACATCGCGGCGATCAAGGAGCGGAACCCGCAGGCGATCGGCTGCATCCTCGGCGGCCACGGCATCACCGCGTGGGGCGACACCTCCGCCGAGGCGGAGCAGAACTCCTCAGGAATCATCGCCACAGCGGCCGAATACATCGAAAAGCACGGCAAGGCTGAGCCTTTCGGAGGAGTTCGTGCGGGCTTCGAGGCCCTCCCCGAGCCCGAGCGGCGCGCGAAGGCCGCCGCGCTCGCCGCGACGATCCGCGGTCTGGCCTCCACCGACAAGCCGATGGTCGGCCACTTCACCGACGCTGACGTGGTGCTGGACTTCCTCGCCTCCGAGAAGGCCCCCGCCCTCGCGGCGCTCGGCACGAGCTGCCCTGACCACTTCCTGCGCACGAAGGTCAAGCCGCTCCTCCTCGACCTGCCGGCAGACGCCTCGGTCGAGGCATCCGTCGCCCGCCTTGAGGAGCTGCACGAGGAGTACCGCGCCGACTACCAGGCGTACTACGACGCGCACGCGACCCCCGACAGCCCGGCGATCCGGGGCGCCGACCCGCTCATCGTGCTGGTGCCGGGCGTGGGGATGTTCTCCTACGGCGCGAACAAGCAGACCGCGCGCGTGGCGGGCGAGTTCTACGTCAATGCGATCAACGTGATGCGCGGCGCCGAGGCGCTGTCGACGTACACGCCGATCTCTGATGCCGAGAAGTTCCGCATCGAGTACTGGGCCCTCGAGGAGGCGAAGCTGCAGCGCATGCCGAAGCCGAAGACGCACCAGGGCCGCATCGCGTTCGTCACGGGTGCGGCATCCGGAATCGGCAAGGCCATCGCGACCCGCCTCGCCGCCGAGGGCGCGTGCGTGGTCGTCGCCGACCTCGATCTCGAGAAGGCGCAGGCCGCGGCCGCCGAGCTGGGCAACGCGGATGTCGCGATCGGCGTGGCCGCGAACGTCGCCGACGCCGCGGGCGTGCAGGCCGCGATCGACGCGACCCTGCTCGCGTTCGGCGGCATCGACCTGGTCGTCAACAACGCCGGGCTCTCGCTGTCCAAGCCGCTGCTGGAGACCACCGAGCAGGACTGGGACCTGCAGCACGACGTCATGGCCAAGGGCTCGTTCCTCGTCGCCAAGGCTGCGGCGAAGGCGCTGATCGAGCAGAAGCTCGGCGGCGACGTCATCTACATCTCGTCGAAGAACTCCGTCTTCGCGGGACCGAACAACATCGCGTACTCCGCCACCAAGGCAGACCAGGCCCACCAGGTGCGGCTGCTCGCGGTGGAGCTCGGCGAGCACGGAGTGCGCGTCAACGGAATCAACCCCGACGGCGTCGTGCGCGGCTCGGGCATCTTCGCCGCCGGCTGGGGCGCCAACCGCGCCGCGACCTACGGCGTCAAGGAAGAGGACCTCGGCCAGTACTACGCCAACCGCACGATCCTCAAGCGCGAGGTCGTGCCCGAGAACGTCGCCGACGCCGTCTACGTCCTGACGGGACCGGAGCTGAGCCGCACGACCGGCCTGCACATCCCGGTCGACTCCGGCGTCGCGGCCGCATTCCTGCGATGAGCGGAGTGGTCGCGGCCGTCGACCTCGGAGCGACGAGCGGGCGGGTCATGCTCGGGTACGTCGACGACGGGATGCTGCGCCTCGAGGCGGTCTCGCGGTTCCCGAACGGACCGGTGCCCGGCCCCGACGGACTCCACTGGGACTTCACGGCGCTGTACCGTCACGTGCTCGACGGCCTGCGCGAGGCGGTGGCCCGGGAGCCGGGGCTCGCGAGCGTGGGCATCGACTCGTGGGCCGTGGACTACGGGCTGGTCGAGGGCGGCGAGGTGCTCGGCGAGCCGTTCCACTACCGAGACGACCGCACGGCCCGCGGCGTTGAGCTCGTGCACGCCCGCGTGCCCTTCGACGAGCTCTACCGCCGCAACGGGCTGCAGTTCCTCCCCTTCAACACGCTGTACCAGTACGTCACCGAGCGCGCACTCATCGACGCCGACGCCGCGCTGCTGGTTCCCGACCTCGTCGCGTTCCTCCTCACCGGCGCCCGGGTCGCCGAGCGCACCAACGCCTCGACCACCGGGCTCGTCGACGTGCGCACCGGGCAGTGGGACCTCGACCTCGCCGAGCGCCTGGGGATCCCGGCATCCGTCCTTCCGCGCCTCGTCGACCCCGGCGAGGGGCTCGGCCCGCTCACCGGCGCGGCCCGTGAGCGCATCGGCGCACCGCTCGAGGTCGTGGCTGTGGGCTCGCACGACACCGCGTCGGCCGTCGTCGCGACGCCGCTGAGTTCGCCGGATGCCGCCTACATCTCATGCGGCACGTGGGGACTCGTCGGCGTGGAGCTCGACGCGCCCGTCGTGAGCGACGCCGCCCGCGAAGCGAACTTCACCAACGAGGGCGGGGTCGACGGGCGCATCCGCTTCCTCCACAACGTCACCGGGCTCTGGCTGCTGAGTGAGTCGGTGCGCGCGTGGGAGGCCGAGGACGGCGCCCCGATCGACCTCCCGCAGCTGCTGGAGGCCGCGGCATCCGTCGACGGCGACGTCGCCCTCTTCGACGCGAACGATCCGCGGCTGTCGGCCCCGGGCGACATGCCCGCGCGCATCGCGGCCGTGCTCGACGAGGCGGGCGCCCCTGTGCCGGCCTCGCGCGCCGCCTTCGCGCGCACAATCGTCGAGAGCATCGCCGACGCGTTCGCGCGCGCCGTCGCAACGGCCGGGCGCCTCACCGACCGCGAGATCGACGTCATCCACATCGTCGGCGGCGGCGCCCTGAACCGCCTGCTGTGCCAGGCGACCGCGGACCGTTCCGGACTTCCGGTGCTCGCCGGCCCGGTCGAGGCGACCGCCCTCGGCAACGTGCTCGTGCAGGCGCGCGCACACGGCTGGTTCGGAGCGGATGCCTCGCTCGAGGATCTCCGTGCGGCCGTCGTCGCCGCGTTCCCGCCGGTGCGGTACGAGCCCCGCGCGGGTTAGGTCTGCCGCGCTCCCGCGGCGCGACAGACCTGCGCTCAGCCGCGCCCGGGCGCTCGCTCGGACGGGTTGCCCGAGGTCTCCAGGCAGTTGGAGGCGCCGCCCGTTCCGGCGTGCGGTCCGGGGTTTCCTCCCTCGGCGTGATCGGCGACCTTGACGTGCACCGTTCCGAAATACGAGAAGCCCGGGGTGGTGCCCGCGCTGTCGACGCAGTGGGCCGCGGATGCCGCGCCCGTCGAGCCGAACATGATGGCTGCGGCGACGGCTGCCACAGCCGCGCCCATGGACAGGGTCTTCTTCATCGAATCCTCCGATCGTCAGGGGGAAGTCCCCCCGGAGTGATTCGGTGCGGCCGACGATTCGGATCCTCGGCGGTGAGGCAGCGGAGCCCGCTCAGGCCGGAGACCGGCGAGCGGCCCGTTCAGCCAGCCGGGGAAGAGCTCGCCCGGACCACGAGATGGGGCTCGAGCGACACCATCCGGCGCTGGTGCGGGTCGCCGCTGAGCTCCTCGAGGAGCAGTTCGAAGGCGACGGCGCCCATCTCCATACCGGCCTGCGCGACGGTGGAGACCGGGATCGCGGCATCCCGCGCCGCGGCGTTGTTGTCGTATCCGATCACTGCGAGATCCTCGGGCACGCGCAACGCCCCCTGCACGGTGTGGATGATCGACAGGGCGACGAGGTCGGACGTCGACACGACCGCGTCGGGGCGCACGAGCGGTCCGAGTTCCCGCAGCCGCCGCCCGATCGCGGCGCCTTCGGCGAGGTGGTCTTCGAACGCGACGTGCTCGACGGTGAGCGCGACGCCGTCGGTCTCGTCGACGGCTCGGCGCACACCGTCCAGTCGCTCCTGGATGGGCGCGAGACGCACCGGACCCCCGACGAAGTGCAGCCAGCGGCGCCCGAGCTCGATCATGTGCCGAGCGGCCAGGTAGCCGCCGAGCTCATCGTCGCTCACGACGGACGAGCCGTAGTGGACGGGTCTCGCGACGTTCAGCACGACCGACGGGCCGCGCAGCCCCTCCGGCTCGCGGTAGTCGGCGGCGGCCTCGAACGGTGCGATGAGGATGCCGGCGAACCTCGCCTCGTCGAAGACCCGCAGCAGCTCCTGCTGCTTCTGCTCCGCGTTCACGCTGCTCGCCACGAGCAGCGAGTGGCCCGCGGCCGTGGCCGCCTCCTCGGCGCCACGCGCGATGTCGACGAAGAACGAGTTCGCGAGATCGGTGACGATCATCCCCACCGTGCGGGACCTCCCGCGGGCGAGCGAGCGCGCCTGCCCGTTCGGCACGAAGTCGAGGAGGACGATGGCCTGCTCGATCGCCTCCTGTGTCGCCGGTGCCACCTTGTCGCGGTGGTTGAGGAAGTTCGAGACGGTGCCGACGGAGACTCCGGCCACGCGAGCCACGTCCGACAGCGTCGAGCGCCGTGCGCCGCCGCGTCGCACGCGCTTCGCGGGGCTGTCCGCCGTGCCGGTCACTCGCGCTCCTCTCCGCCGGTTCGTGGTCGCCGCGCCCTCTCGTTGCTCATGGCGCTTCGGGCGTCTCCCGGAGGAGACACGACAGTTCATTCTCGATGATGAATCGCCCGCTCAGCGGATCATCGCGTCGCGGTTCGGTGCCCGTCACGGCAGCTGCACCTCGACGATGTGCGGGAGTGCGCCGCGCGAGAAGCCGACGTGCACATCGACGGAGCCGGATGCCGCGACCCAGGATCCGTCAACCCGGCGCGAGAGCGCCTCGACGTCGATCGGCACGCGCACCGCGCGCTCCTCGCCCGCGGCAAGGCGCACCGCGCGGAAGCCGGCGAGCTGGAGGGTCTCGGACGCGGCGGCGCGCGCATAGAGCTGGACGACGGCCTTGCCGCCGCGGTCGTCGCCGCAGCGCAGCCGCACCACGACGTCCTGGCCATCCGCGCGCACCTCGACGAACGAGATCTCGGCGTACCCGAGCCCGTGACCGAACCAGAAGGCGGGACGGATGCCGCGCCGCTCGTATCCGCGGTAGCCCACGTCCACGCCTTCGGCGTACTCGACGCGGCCCTCGGCATCCGGCTCGGTCGGCTCGGGGGGCAGCGGCGCGTCGGGCACGGTGAGGGGCAGCCGCCCGCCCGGCTCGGCATTGCCGGACAGCAGCGCCGCCAGCGCCGGCGCGAACCGCTCGCCGGCGTGCCCGAGGTGCAGGATCGCGGCAGCGCGCTCGCGCCACGGCATCACGACGGGGCCGCCGCCGTGGGTCACCACGACGACGGGCACGCCCGTGGCGGCGAGCGCCTCGATCACCTCGGCCTGTCCCGCGGGCAGCGTCAGCTCGTCGGCGTCCATCGCCTCGCCGGTGACGCGGCCCGCGAGCACGACGACCGCATCGGCTCCGGCTGCCGCGGCCACCGCCGCGTCGAGTGCGGGGTCGAGCGCGGCCGTCCCGAGGACGACGTGGGGCATGATCGGCGTTCCCGGCACGGCGATCGCCGCCCCGGTGCGATAGCGGGCGACGAGCGTGCGCTCCCGGTCGAGGGCCGGAATGACGCTCTGCAGCACATAGTGCGGGCCGGCGATCATGGGCGAGGCCTCGCGGAAGCCGTGCGCGATCGGCGAGCCGTCGACGCGCACGTCGAGCTCTCCGGCGAACTCCGCGGTCAGGACGAGCGGACCGCCGGGGGGCAGCACCGCGGTGAGCTCGGCGGACCACGCCGCGTCGGGGCGTGCCGGGTCGGCGCGGAGCTCGGCGACATCGAGCTCGACGCTGCGCGAGCCCGCGGCATCCGTCACCACCGCCGTCAGCCGCACGCCGTCGCCTGCGCGCAGGGGCGGGAGCGGAACGTTGGCGAAGCCGGCGGCGGCCGCGATCGTCTCGAGTCCCGCAGCCGACAGCGCCGGTGCGAGGTCGGGGATGCGCGCATCGGTCAGCGTCACGCTCGCGGCGCCGCCGACCACCAGCCGGTGCCGCACGTCCTCCGCCCCGACGAGGGCAACACGGGCCCCCGGCGCGAGCGGCAGGGTGCCGTCGTTGACGAGGAGCACCGCGCCGTCCACGGCGACGCGCTCGGCAAACGCGAGAGCCTCCGCCGTGCCGAGCCCTGCGGGGTCTGCCTCCCCGGTGGGCTCGACGAGCCCGACCTGCTCGGCGGCGCGGCGCACGTGCCGGGCAAGACCGGACACGACGTCGTCGGGCGCAGCCGCGACCATCTCGGCCGTGCGGCCGGCGAGCTCCTCGAGCCCGGCGATGTCGAGCCCCGCGCGCAGGGCGGCTTCGGCATCCCTCACCGCGAAGAGGAAGTCCGGGATCGTGACACCCTCGAAGCCCCACTCGTCCCGCGGAAGCTGCAGCAGCTCGGGCGACTGGCACGCGTACACGCCGTTGAGGCGGTTGTACGAGCCGAGCAGTCCCGCGACGCCGTGGCGCTGCACCGCGCGCCGGAACGGCGCGACGTAGACCTCGTGCAGTGCGCGCTCGTCCATGCGCACGTCGATCGCGTCGGTGCGCTCCCCGAAGGGCCCTTCGCCGGTGCGGAGCCGCTCGACGTTGTTGCCGACGTAGTGCTTCGCGACAGCCATCGCTCCGCGGGATTGGATGCCGCGCCCCATGCGGCCACCCAGCTCGCCTGCGAGCAGCGGATCCTCGCCGAGGTTCTCGCCGATGCGCCCGGAGTGCGGATCCCGCGCGATGTCGAGCGCCGGCGCGAGGAGCACGTTGTGGCCGGATGCCAGCAGCTCGGCGCCGAGCACCGCGCCGTACTCCTCCGCCAGTGACTCGTCGAACGTCGCGGCGAGGGTGATGGCGCTCGGCAGCGCCGTGGCGCCGTCGACCCCGCGGATCCCGCAGCTGCCGTCGGCGTACGAGAACGGGGTGACGCCGCCCGCCCTGAGGTCGTTGAGCGCGATCGCCTCGTCCTCAGCGCGGCTCATACGGCGCTCCGCGCGGCGAGAGCCCGCTCCGGGTCGGCGACCACGGGCGCGGAGACCACGATGCGATGGATGCCGGGGCCGACCCGCTCGGGCGCCGGACCGTCGCCGAGCAGCACGACCGAGTCCGGTCCGACGGGAAGATCGAGCACCGCTTCGGCGCCGAAGGGCACCGACAGGTCGATGACCAGGCCCTCGTCGGCGAGGCGCCAGTCGATCCCGACCGGACCGAGCGCCGAGCGGATCTCCGCCGACACCTCGGTGATGCCGACGGTCGGTCGCGGCGCGACGAGGATCTCGCGGTACCCGGGGCGCGCTGCCACCGGGGCGAGCCCTGCCGCCGTGCGGTACACCCAGTCGATGACGGCGCCGTAGGCGTAGTGGTTGAACGAGAGCATGCCCTCGCCGGTCTCCATGTCGCCGGGGTGGATCGAGCCGTCGGGCCGGAGGGCGTCCCATCTCTCCCACACCGTGGTCGCCCCGCGCTCCACCTGGTAGAGCCACGACGGCGCCTCGCGACGCAGGAGCATTGCGTACGCCTCGTCGAGGTGGCCGGTGCGGGTGAGGGCGGGCAGCACGAGCGGCGTGCCGAGGAACCCGGTCGCGATCCGGCCCGACTCCTCCCGCACGAGTGCGGCGAGGCGGTCGCCGAGGCCGGCGATCTGCTCGGGCGGGGCGATCCCGAACTCGATGGCGAGCGCGCAGCCCGACTGCGTAGTGGCGGCGTGCTCGCCCCATCGGCTCCAGGCCGCAGCGGCGACGCGCTCCGCGAGGTCGTCGGCGCGCGCGGCCCGACCGGCGTCGCCGACGAGCCGCTCCGCGCGGGCCAGGAGACGCGCGCTCCAGCTGAAGAACGCGTTCGCGACGAAGTCCCCCGAGACCTTGGCCTCCCACGGCCGATCTCCCGGGGCATCCGGGTCGAGCCAGTCGCCGAACTGGAACTCGCTCGGCAGCAGACCGACCTCGCCGGCCCGACGCTCGAGGTGGTCGACCCAGCGCCGCATGCTCGTGAGCTGCTGCGCCATCGTCTCGTTGCTGCCGGTCGACTCGTACACGGCCCAGGGCACGATGGTCGCGGCATCCGCCCACCCGGCGCGGCCCATGATCTGCGACTCTCCGGTGGAGTCGAAGTCAGTGTCATGGATGATGTTCGGCACGACGGCGGCCACCGAGCCGTCGTCGTCCTGGTCGATCTCGAGGTCGACCAGCCACGAGCGCCAGAACGCCTCGCTGTCGAACAGGGTGGTCGCCGTCGCGGCGAACGCCTGCGCGTCGCCGGTCCAGCCGAGCCGCTCGTCGCGCTGCGGGCAGTCGGTCGGCACCGACACGAAGTTGTCGCGCTGCGACCAGGCGACATTGGCGTGGAGCTTGTCGAGCGCCCGCTCGCTGCTGCGGAAGCTGGATCGCTGCGCGGTGTCGGAGCTGATCGCGATGCCCGTTGCCTCGACCACCTCGGCGCCGGTGACGTCCGCGTACTGGAAGCCGTGGAAGGTGAAGGCGGGCTCGAGCACGTGCTCGCCGTCGCGGTCGAGCACGTAGGTGTCGGTCGCGCGCGCCGTGCGCAGGGCGGCGACGTGCAGGCCGCCGTCCTCCTCGAGCACCTCGGCGTGGCGCACGACGACCCGATCGCCGGCCTTTCCTCGGACGACGACGCGCATCCACCCGGCGATGTTCTGCCCGATGTCGATCGCGACCCGGTCGTCGTGGCGGGTCAGTGCGCCGGGGAGCTCGGCCACGGTCCGCACCGGCGGTGCGAAGCGCGGGCGGAAGAGCGCGCGGTCGACCTCGAGGGTGCGGACGCCCGTCCAGGCCGAGTCGTCGAATCCCGGGCGGTCCCAGCCCTGTGGCTCCCGTCGGAGGTCGACGTCGGATCCGTCGTAGATGCTCGTCATGAGGAGCGCGCCGGTGGACGCGCGCCAGTCCTCGTCCGACCCGATGCGCACGGAGGTGCCGTCGGCGAGATCGACGTCGAGCTGGGCGAGCAGGCCGATCTCCCGTCCGTAGTGCTCGCGCTGGTTGCGCCATCCGAGGCGCCCGCGGTACCAGCCGTCGGCGAGACGCACGGCCAGGACGTTCTCACCGGCGGAGAGGTGCGCGGTCACGTCGTGGGTCGCCACGAGGATGCGCTCCTGATAGGCCGTCCAGCCGGGGGCGAGGTGCTCGTCCCCCACGGCGGCGCCGTTGAGTCGTGCGTCGTGGAGGCCCAGCGAGCTGATCCGCAGACGCGCGCGCACCGGCGGGCCGGCGAGGGTGAACGACCGGCGCAGGTAGGGGTTGGGGCCTTCGGTCTGCGAGTCGACCGAGATGACGGGAGCTCCCAGGTCGTCCAGCGCACCCTCCACCTCGAAGTCGTCGCTCCACGGCGACCATCCTTGCTCCGTCGCAATGCGCACGCGGAAGGCGCGGACACCGCCGTCGGGGAGCGCGCCGCCGGGCGCGGTCACCGCGATCGAGTCCTCGCCCTCGGCGACCGGCTCCTCGATCCACTCCCCGCCGTCACGCCAGGCGATCTGCGAGCCGAGCTGCCGCGCCGCGGTCGTGCTGCGCACCTCCCATGTGAGGCGCAGCCCCTCCCGCGGCACACCCAGGAGGTCGCGCGGATGCTGCGACCGGACAGAGGACACGACGGTCCCCCCATCGAGAAGGGTGAACGGGGCAAGGGAGGTCACAGGATGTTCCTTTCGGCGACGCTGCGCGGATGAAGCGCTTCAACGATACGACAGCAGACATCGATTGCACCAGTCAAGATCGCGCTGGCATTTCTGGACGGTCTGGTCGAATGTTACCGAGAATACGGGCTGTAACCGTTCTGTGACCCCCGAGCAGGTTGACACGAGCGGATTCTCCGACTTACAGTCTGTGGTGTTGAACCGCTTCAACAGACCCGTCCGCAGCATCACGTGTTTACATGGAGGTAAGCAATGACCATCCGCACCCCGCGACGTGCAGCCCTGGCCCTGGTGGCCGGCGGCGGAGCCGTCGCGCTCGCGCTCGCCGGCTGCTCGGCCGGAGGAGGAGGCGGCGACGAGGGCTCGGGCGAGCCCGTCACCCTCACCCTGCTGGCCGACAACTCGGAGTCGACGCTCGGACCCACGCAGGCGATCGTCGATGCCTTCAATGCGCAGAGCGACAATGTCACGGTCGAGGTCGAGACGCGCCCCCAGGGCGCCGAAGGCGACAACGCCGTGAAGACGCGCCTGTCCACGGGCGAGATGACCGACATCTTCCAGTACAACTCGGGCTCGCTCTTCCAGGCGCTCAACCCGGACTCGACGGTGCTCAACCTCGCCGATGAGGACTTCATCGACAACCTCTCCGACACCTTCGTCAGCGCGGTGTCGACCGACAACGGCGTCTACGGCGTGCCGATGGGCACCGCCATGGGCGGCGGCGTGCTCTACAACATCGGCATCTACGAAGAGCTCGGACTCGAGATCCCCACGACGTGGGACGAGTTCATCGCCAACAGCGAGGCGGCGAAGGATGCCGGCTACGCCGGCGTCATCCAGACCTACGCCGAGACCTGGACGTCGCAGCTGTTCGTGCTCGGCGACTTCTACAATGTGCTCGCCGCCGACCCGGACTGGGCCGAAGGCTACACGGCGAACGAGCGCAAGTACGTCGACGAGCCTGCGCTGGCCGGATTCGAGCACCTGCAGGAGGTCTTCGAGGCCGGAGTGCTGAACGAGGACTTCGCGTCGGCGACCTACGACGACGGCGTGCGCATGGTCGCCACCGGCGAGGGCGCCCACTACCCGATGCTCACCTTCGCCATCCCGCCGATGGTCGAGAACTATCCCGAGGCCGCAGAGGGCGTCGGCTTCTTCGCCCTGCCGGGCGACGGTCCCGACAACGGCCTGACCGCGTGGACACCGTCCGGCCTGTACGGTTCGGCGACGACCGAGCACCCCGAGGCGGTCAAGGAGTTCCTGGCCTTCGTCGCGACGACCGAGGCCTGCGATGCGCAGACCGAGGCCGTGGGCGCTGCGGGTCCGTACCTGGTCGAAGGCTGCACGATCCCAGACGACGTGCCGCGGTCGGTCGCCGACATGCTGCCCTACTTCGAGACCGAGGGCGGTTCGCTCCCGGCGCTGGAGTTCCTCTCCCCGATCAAGGGACCGGCACTCGAGCAGATCACGGTCGAGGTGGGCTCAGGCATCCGCTCCGCCGAGGACGGCGCCGCCCTCTACGACGAGGACGTCATCAAGCAGGCGCAGCAGCTCGGTCTCGAAGGCTGGTGACCCGTCTGCCTGCCTAGGTCAGACTGAATCGAGGGGCCGGTCCGGCGCTCGCCGGCCCGGCCCCTCTCATCTTCTCCCCGACACGAGAGATCCGGATCATGTCGATCACACCCTCCGCGGCGGCCCTCCAGGAGGCCGAAGACATCGCCGACGGCGATGCTCCGGGCCTCCGGCGCACCCCCCGCCGCCGCAAGCCCGGCAGCAACATGGCCAAGCAGTACCCGATGTGGTTCTACCTCCCCGCGGGCATCCTGTTCATCGTCCTGTTCATCGTCCCGACCATTGCGAGCTTCTACTTCTCGCTGACGCGCTGGTCGCTGTTCGACATCCAGTTCATCGGCTTCGCGAACTACGTGCAGTTCTTCAAGGAGCCCGCACTCGTTCAGGGCTTCACCAACACCTTCATCTTCGGCTTCGTGACCTCGGCGCTGAAGGTCGTGCTCGGCCTGCTCATCGCGCTCGTCCTGACCGGGCGCATCATCGGCCGCACCTTCCTGCGCGCGGTCATCTTCTTCCCCGTGCTGGTGTCGACCATCGGCGTCGGCATCACCTTCAAGGTGCTGATGGACCCCTTCGACGGCCTCATCAACAACGCGCTCGCCGTCATCGGCATCCAGGGTCCCGCCTGGCTCACCGACCCCGCCCTGGCGATCTACTCGGTGGCGCTCGTCGACGTATGGCGCGGTGTGGGCCTGGCCACGCTCATCTTCATCGCGGGCATCGTCGCGATCCCGCAGGAGTACTTCGAGGCGGCGAAAGTCGACGGCGCCTCGGCGTGGAACAGCTTCTGGAACATCACCCTGCCACTGCTGCGCCCCGCCACCGTGACGGTCATCATCCTGTCGCTCATCGGCGGCCTGCGCTCCTTCGACCTGATCTGGGCGATGACGAAGGGCGGCCCGGGCTTCAGCAGCGATGTCATCTCGTCCGTCATCTTCAAGCAGTACCAAGCCGGGTTCTTCGGACTCTCCGCGGCCGGCAACGTGATCCTCTTCCTCGTCGTGACGGCCGTGATCGTGCCCATCTTCTGGGCCCTCAACCGGAAGCAGGTCGAGCAGTGATCGCCGTCCGCCGCAACATCACCGGCATCATCGCCATCGTCGTCGCGCTGATCGTCTTCATCGTGCCGTTCAGCTTCATCCTGCTCACGGCCATGAAGCCCCAGCAGGAGGCATCCCTCCTGCAGTTCAGCTGGCCCGAGCAGTTCGCCTTCTTCGAGAACCTCGTCGAGGTGGTCTCGGCTCGCGACTTCATGCTCATCTGGGCCTTCATCAACTCGACGATCCTGACGGTCGTGTCGGTGACCCTCATGGTGATCTTCTCCGCGATGGTCGGCTGGGTCCTCCAGCGGCGCCCGAGCAGGCTCAACCCGCTCATCAACTTCCTCGTGCTGAGCGGGCTCATCATCCCGCCGGCGGTCGTCCCCACGATATGGGTGCTGCAGGGTCTCGAGCTGTTCGGCAACCTTCCGGGCCTGATCCTCATCGAGGTCGCGTTCGGCCTGTCGTTCTGCGTCCTGATGTTCCGTGCGTTCATCTCCACGATCCCGCGCGAGCTCGACGAGGCCGCGACGATCGACGGCGCCGGTCCGCTGCGGCTCTTCTTCACGGTCGCGTTCCCGTTGCTCAAGAGCGTCATCGTCACGGTCATCGTGGTGCAGTCGGTGTTCGTCTTCAACGACTTCCAGAACCCGCTGTACTTCCTGCCGGGAGAGCCCACCGTCCAGCTCACGCTCTACAACTTCTCGAGCCAGTTCAGCACGCAGTGGAACCTGCTGTTCACGAACATCCTGCTCATCACGATCCCGCCGTTGGTGATGTACATCTTCTTCCAGAAGCAGATCGTCGCCGGCATGACCAGCGGCGCCGTCAAAGGCTGACCCGCGTGCTGCGAAGGGGTGGATGTCGCGGCATCCGCCCCCTCGCACCGCCGTTCGTCAACCCCTGTCGGCGTGCCGATCGCACGCCTAGCGTGAGCGCATGACCGACGAACGCCGTGCAGAGGACGAGCCCATCGAGCAGGACGCCCCGACGGGAGGCGACGAGACCACCGAGGACCAGCTCGAGGCCGACAACCCGGCCGAGGAGGACACCCTCAAGACCCTCGACCCCGACGCCCCGCCCGCCTGATCTCTCCTCCGGCCGGGCTCGCGCTCCCGGCGGGCTCGCGCTCCCGGCCGGCTCGCGCCCGGCCGGCTCGCGCCCAGGCTCATAACTCCTGCACATTCGTCGGGATCAGGCGGCCAGCCCGCGCGATTCGCGCAGCGGGGCCGACGCAACGACGCAAGTGCAGGAGTTATGCGCCGCGCGGCGACTCCGCGCCGCGCGGCGACTTAGCCTCGGGCGCGCTGCTACGCCTCGCGCGTGATCGTCACCTTCACGTGCAGGTGGGACTTGAACGGGCCGGCGTACACGCCGCGCAGCGGCGGGACGTCGCCGTAGTCGCGGCCGCGTCCGACCAGCACGTGCCGATCGCCGATCTCGATGTTGTTGGTGGGGTCGAACCCCTGCCACTCGCCGGCGAACCACTCGACCCACGCATGGGACTCACCCGTCACTGCGACGCCGACCTCGGCCGACGGGCGCGGATGCAGGTAACCCGACACATACCGGGCGGGGATCCCGACCTCGCGCAGGGCCCCGAGCGTGATGTGGGCGATGTCCTGGCAGACGCCCTTGCGAGCCTCCCACGCCTCCTGGGCCGTGGAGTGCACGCCGGTGATCCCGTGCATGTACTCGACGGCGTCGCCGATGCCGGTGGCGATCGCGTGCGCTGCCCGGCCCGGGTGGTCGTGCTGCGACGCGAGCGAGCGGGCGAGATCGGCGACCTCGGGATGCGGGCGCGTGCGTCCCGTCTGAACGAGCTGCTCCACGGTCTCGATCGAGCGGTTCGACTCGCGCGAGAGGCCGTGCCACGTGACGTCGACGTGCTCGAGCGGCCGCGGCCGCACCTCGACGAGCGACTTCGCGGTGATCGTGAGCGCCGCGTGGGGCGAGAGAACGTCGAACGCGGCGACGCGCGTGCCGAAGTAGTCCACGTACTGGTTGACCGACGTCGACGGCTCGATGTCGAGCGACGAGTTCAGCACGAACTGGCTGTCGGTCGAGCCGGGCAGCATCCGCGCCTCGTTGTACGACGCAGAGACGTCACCCTGGTAGCTGAAGCCGGTCTGATGCTCGATGCGGAGGCGCTTCATGAGATCTCTCCGATCCAGCTCGGCTCGGCCTGCGTCGGGAAGAACCGGCTGCGGATGGCTTCGGATGCCTCGCGCGTGACCTTCTGCACACGGTCCATGTGCTGCGGCAGCTCGCCGAGGATCTCGCCGACCGGCCGATACTCCAGGTCGTTGCGGATCTGCCCCAGCGCGCGCAGCACGGTGTTGGAGTGGCCGACACGGTCGGCGCGCGGATCGATGGCGCTCATGCACTCCTCGGCGCGCTGGATCGAGTAGATGATCGACCTCGGGAACAGCCGGTCCAGCAGCAGGAACTCCGCCGCGTTTCGCGCGCTCGGCATGCCCCGGTAGGTGCGCAGGTACGCCTCGTACGCGCCGCACGATCGCAGGATCGTGGTCCATGACGGACCGGATGCCTCGGTCAGCGACCTCGTCGCGAGCAGCCGCGCGGTCATGTCGGTGCGCTCGATGCTGCGGCCGAGCGTGAAGAACTGCCAGGCCTCGTCGCGGCTCGTGGAGGAGTCGACGATGCCGACGGCGAGCGCTGCGCGCTCGCGCACCCACTGGAAGAACTCGTGCACCCGGTCGGCCTGCAGGCGCCGCGGCATCCGAGCGTTCGTGGTGTTGAGGGTCTCCCACAGTTCGGTGGAGACGATCTCGCGCGCGCGGCGCGCATTCTCGCGCGACGCCGTCAGCGCGTACGCGATGCTCGAGGGATTCATGCGGTCCACGGCCAGTCGTGCCAGCACGTCCTCGCGGCGCACGTGCTCGACGCCCTCGGGCGGGACGGATCCCATCACGCTGAGCAGCGACCGGCAGGCGGTGTCCTCATCGATCCACGGGTCCTCGAGCAGGAGCTGGAGGTGGACGTCGAGGATGCGCGCGGTTCCGTCGCTGCGCTCGATGTAGCGCCCGATCCAGAACAGGCTCTCGGCGATGCGGCTCAGCATGACCCGCCCCCGGTCTGCTGCTGCTGTTCGGCCTGAGAGGACGAGGCGTGGGGCATCTCGCGCGCGTGCTCCTGCTGCTGCTGCTCGTGCTGGTCGCGGCGGTTCCCGTCCGGATCGCGCGGCGAGTGCGCCGGAGGCGGCTGCCCGTCGTAGATGATCGGGATCGCCGCGGTGACGGTCGCAGCCTGGTCGGCGACGAGGCCCGAGACGCCGTGGCCCTGCCCGTACTCCACGTGCGAGGGCGCGGAGCCGCCGATCACCCAGGTGTCCTTCGATCCGCCGCCCTGGCTCGAGTTCACCACGAGCTGTCCTTCCGGGAGGGCGACACGGGTGAGGCCACCCGGAAGCACCCACACGCCCTCGCCGTCGTTGACGGCGAACGGCCGCAGGTCGGCGTGACGCGGGCGCATCCCGTCCTCGACGAGGGTCGGGATCGTGGAGAGCATCACGACGGGCTGGGCGATCCAGCCTCGCGGATCGGCCAGGAGCCGCTGCCGGAGCTTCTCGAGTTCGGCGGGCGAGGCATCCGGGCCCACCACCAGGCCCTTTCCGCCCGAGCCGTCGACGGGCTTGACCACGAGCTCGTCGAGGCGGTCGAGCACCTCCTCGAGGGCGTTCGGGTCCTCGAGCCGCCAGGTGTCGACGTTCTTGAGGATGGGCTCCTCCGCCAGGTAGTAGCGGATCAGGTCGGGGACGTAGGTGTACAGGAGCTTGTCGTCGGCCACGCCGTTGCCCACGGCGTTGGCGATCGTGACGTTGCCCAGACGCGCGGCGAGCATGAGGCCGGGAGCGCCCAGCATCGAGTCGGCGCGGAACTGCAGCGGATCGAGGAACTCGTCGTCGACGCGGCGATAGATCACGTCGACGCGCTTGGGGCCGCGCGTGGTGCGCATGAACACCTTGCCGCCCACGCACAGCAGGTCACGACCCTCGACGAGCTCGACGCCCATGAGCCGCGCAAGCAGCGTGTGCTCGAAGTAGGCCGAGTTGTAGACGCCCGGCGTCAGCACCACGACGTTGGGGTCGTCGATGCCCGCCGGCGCCGAAGCCCGGAGGGCGGCCAGGAGCTTGTTCGGGTAGTCGCCGACGGGTCGCACCCGCATCGAGACGAACAGCTCGGGAAGCGTCTGCGCCATGACCCGGCGGTTCGAGATGACGTAGGAGACGCCCGACGGCACGCGCACGTTGTCTTCGAGCACGCGCATCTCGCCGTGCTCGTCGCGGATCAGGTCGATGCCCGACACCTGGATGCGCACGCCGTTGGCGGAATGGATGCCGGCGGCCTGCCGGTAGAAGTACTGCGACGAGGCGATCAGCCCGGCCGGGAGGACCTCGTCGCGCACGCAGTGCTGGCGACCGTAGGCGTCGTCGAGGAATGCCTCGAGCGCGAGCACGCGCTGCTTGACGCCGGCCTCGATGCGCGACCACTCCTCGTACGTGATCACGCGGGGCACCGCATCGAGCGGGAACGGCCGCTCCTCGCCCGCGAAGTCGAATGTCACGCCCTGCGCGAGGTAGGAGCTGGCGAGGGAGTCGGTGCGGCCGCGCAGCTCCTCCTGGGTCATCTGGGCGAGCGCCTGGTAGAGCTCGCGGTAGGCGTCGCGCGACTCGGCGAGGTCGCCCGGGTGGGCCGGGCTGCCGAACATCTCGTCGTACGCGGGGACCCCGGACGCCGTCTTCCGCGGCGCCAGGGTGGAGCCGTAGCCGTCGAAGAGATCTCCCATGCAAGAAGCCTAGCCGGGGGCGTGTTGCCGGAGTGTTTCGCTCTCCGCCCCGGAGGAGCCTCGGCCTCAGCAGACGATCACGAGATTGAAGTAGGCGTCGGCCGGCACGCCGTCCGCGTCCGTGACCTTGACTTCGGCGATGTCGCCGTTGGGGAACACACCGGCGGTGTAGCCGCCGATCGCAGGTGACACGATGCCGTTGCAGTAGGTGATGTCGGTGTCGAAGGTGACCTCGTACATCCCCACGTCGACGCGGGTGCTCGAGACGCCTCTGCTGGCGATCCACAGCGTGCCGTCGTTGTTGACGTACGCGGACATCTGCGGGGTGTAGTACCCGAGCACGTCGATGACGAGGTGCACCGACGCCGAGAAGTTCTTCACCTCGATCTGCCGCTCCGTGTACGGCGTGATGGCGGCCGTGGGCGTTGAGGTGGCGTTGGATGCCGCCGTGTAGGAGAGCATCGTCGAGCCCGGCGCGCTCACGGCAGACGGATACGCGACGAGTCGTCCGGATGCCGACGCCTGTGTGCTCGTCAGAGACAACGAGACGGCCGCGGCGGCGGGAGGGATGCCGCACCCGCCCGACGTTCCACCCTGCCCGGGGAACCCGGTGGTTCCGCCGACATAGAACTCCCGGATCGCGCCGGCCGCGAGCTTTCCGCCACCGGCCCGGGTGTCGACGATGCGGCACGGGGTGATCGGCACATAGAGGAGCTCGGTACCCACCCCGTAGGACACCGCTGCGGCCGCGTCCGATTCGGCTGATGCATCCGAACGGCCGGAGGCCGGGGGCTTCTCCCCACCCGGGTCGCCCACGGCGAAGGTCACCGCGGTTCCGGTTACAAGCCCCGTGGCGAGGACTGCTGCGGCGACGAGGCCGAGAGCGGTGCGCACACTGATGTTCATCGTCGTACTCCTTCGGACGGGCCGTGAAGGACATCACGGCGCAGGGAGAAACGACCCGGCGAGGGTCGCCCGTCCCCCGGAGACGGTGTGATCGCGATCATGGCCCCGCGAGCCAGCGCGCGCAAGACCCCCGCTCTCCGCCCCGGAGGGTTCACGCCGACGTACGCTGTCCTCGTGACGTCGTCTCGCGCGGACCGCGGCATTCCGGCGCCCTACGGGTGGGCCGCCGGGGTGGGGGCCGTCGCGCTCGGCGCCGGTCTCGGGGAGCTCGCCGCCGCTGTCATCGCGCCGGCATCCGGTCCGTTCACGGCCGTGGGCTCAGCGCTGATCGACCTGGCTCCGCCGTGGGCGAAGGATGCCGCGATCGCCCTGTTCGGCACCGCCGACAAGATCGCGCTCCTCGTCGGGATCGCCCTCGTCGTGCTCCTGCTCGCCGCGCTCGCCGGATGGCTCGAGGTGCGCCGGCCGCCGTGGGGCCGCGTGGTCGTCGTGGCTTTCGGCGCGGTCGGGGCGGTCGCCGCGGTCACGCGCGCGAACGCCGGTCCGCTCGCGTGGCTCCCGTCCGTCGTCGCGGGCGTCGGGGGCGCCGTCGCGCTGTGGTGGCTGGTGCGGATGCTGCGCCCGGCCGGCAGCAGAACTCCACAGGATTCGACTCCGACGCCGGTCGACGCCTCCCTCAGCGGCGCGTCGTCATCGGATCCGTGGAGTTCTGCCGCGGGGCCGGGCCGCCGGGCGTTCCTGCTGTGGTCGGGAGCGGCCGTGGTGGCCGGCGTCGTCGCGGCGGGCGTCGGGAGCGCCATGCGCGCGGGAAGCGCCGCCGTCTCGGCCATCAAAGCGGTCGTGCTGCCGAAGGCCGCGGTCGCGGCGCCTCCGATCCCCGCCGGCGCGGAGCTCGACATCCCGGGGCTCGCCCGCGTCGTCACCCCGACCGATCAGTTCTACCGGATCGACACCGCGCTCATCGTGCCGAATCTCGACCCGGCGAACTGGAACCTCCACATCAAGGGCATGGTCGAGGAAGAGGTCATGCTCACCTGGGACGACCTGCTCGAACTGCCGCTCGAGGAGCACCACACCACACTCGCGTGCGTGTCGAACGAGGTGGGCGGCACCCTCATCGGCAACGCGCTGTGGCTGGGCTACCCGGTGCGGGAGCTGCTCGCCCGCGCTCGCCCCACCGCCGACGCCGACATGGTGCTCTCCCGCTCGATCGACGGGTTCACAGCATCCACTCCGCTCGAAGCGCTCACCGACGACCGCAACGCCCTGCTCGCCGTCGGGATGAACGGCGAGCCGCTGCCGCCGGAGCACGGGTTCCCCGCGCGGCTCGTCGTGCCCGGCCTGTACGGCTACGTCTCGGCGACGAAGTGGGTCAAGGAGCTCGAGGTGACGCGATTCGACCGGGCGCGGGCGTACTGGACCGATCGGGGCTGGTCCGAGCGCGGCCCGATCAAGCTGCAGTCCCGCATCGACGTTCCGCGCAAGGCTCAGGGGCTCAAGGCCGGCGAGGTGGTGATCGCCGGTGTCGCGTGGCAGCAGCACGTCGGCGTCGCAGGCGTCGAGGTGCAGATCGACGAGGGCGCGTGGCAGCCGGCGACGCTCGCCACCGCGATCTCGTCGGACACCTGGGTGCAGTGGAGCATGCCCTGGACGGCCGTCGAAGGCGACCACCTCATCCGGTGCCGCGCGGTGAGCGCGACCGGCGAGGTGCAGACATCCGACCGCGCCCACCCCGCGCCCGACGGCGCGACGGGCTGGCACGAGCGGTTCGTCAGCGTCTTCGCCTGAGCGACCGCGAGAGCCGGCCGGTCAGGCCGCGAGGACCACCCGCAGCTGCTCCACGGCCCAGTCGAGCTCGGTGGCGCGCACGACGAGCGGCGGTGCGATGCGGATCGTGTGGCCGTGGGTGTCCTTCACCAGCACGCCGCGCGCGATGAGCCGCTCGGCGATCTCGCGGCCGGTCCCGACGGCAGGGTCGATGTCGACTCCCGCCCACAGTCCGGCCACCCGCACGGCGGTGACCCCCTGTCCGACGAGGCCCGCGAGGCGCATCTCGAGGTGCTCGCCGAGCGCCTTCGCCCTCGTCTGGAACTCCCCGGTCCGCAGCATCTCGACCACGCGCAGCCCGACGGCGGCCGCGAGCGGATTGCCCCCGAACGTCGACCCGTGCTCGCCCGGGCGAATCACTCCGAGCACCGCGTCGTCCGCCACGACGGCCGACAGGGGGAGGATGCCGCCCCCCAGCGCCTTCCCGAGGAGGTACACGTCGGGCACCACGCCTTCGCGATCGCACGCGAACGTCTCGCCCACGCGGCCCAGACCCGACTGGATCTCGTCGGCGATGAACAGCACGCCGTTCTTGGTGCAGAGCTCGCGCACCGCCCGGAGGTATCCCTCGGGCGGCAGCACGACGCCGGCCTCTCCCTGGATCGGCTCGATGAGCACCGCGGCGGTGTTCTCGTCGATCGCCGCCTCGATCGCCGCGGCGTCGCCGAACGGCACGTGCACGAAGCCGGGGGCGAAGGGGCCGAAGTCATCCCGGGCCTGCGGGTCGTCGCTGAACCCGACGATCGTCGTCGTGCGGCCGTGGAAGTTGCCGTTCGCGACCACGACGGTCGCGGCATCCGGAGCAATGCCCTTCACGCGGTAGCCCCACGCGCGCGCGACCTTGATGCCGGTCTCGACGGCTTCGGCGCCGGTGTTCATCGGCAGCACGAGGTCCTTGTTGCACAGCTCGGCGAGCGCCTCGGCGAAGGGTCCGAGACGGTCGTTGTGGTAGGCGCGGCTGGTGAGGGTGAGGCGGTTCAGCTGCTCCTGCGCGGCAGCGAGGATCGCCGGATGACCGTGCCCGAAGTTCAGCGCCGAATAGGCCGACAGCAGGTCGAGGTAGCGCTTGCCCTCGACATCCGTCACCCATGCGCCCTCGCCGCGCGAGATGACCACGGGGAGCGGGTGGTAGTTGTGGGCGACGTGCGCGTTCTCGTCGGCGATGATGCGGGCCATGGCGGTGTCGACCGCGGGCGAGGTGGTCATCGGGTCGTCTCCTGTCCGTGCCGCAGCTCGAGGGTGCAGCACTTGATGCCGCCGCCGCCGAGCAGCAGCTCGGACAGGTCGATCAGCACGGGGTTGTAGCCGCGCTCGCGCAGCTGGGCTTCGAAGCCCGTGGCGCGTGGCGAGATGAGGACGTTGAACCCGTCGCTGGCGGAGTTCAGGCCGAACACCGCGCCGTCCTCGTCGGCGACGCGGATCGCGTCGGGGTAGCGGTCCTCGAGGATGCCGCGGCTCGGCGCATCGAAAGCCGCAGGGAGGTAGGCGATGTTCGCCTTCTCGACTCCGCCGGGTCCTTCGACGGGATCGAGCACCGAGATCGCGGTGTCGAGGTGGTAGAAGCGCGGGTCGACGAGATTGAGGCTCACGACCTCCCTGCCGAACACGTCGCCGAGCTCGCGGTGGCTGTCGCCGGTCGAGCGGAAGCCCGTGCCGGCGAGGATCGTGTCGCCGACGAGGAGGAAGTCGCCCTCGCCCTCGTTGACCTCGACGGGCTCGGCGACGTCGAAGCCGCTCGCACGGAACCAGTCCATGAACGCCGGGCCCTCGGGGGCGCGCTCGGCGAAGCGGAACTTCGCGCCGTACGCGACTCCATCGATCACGAAGCCGCCGTTGGCGGTGTAGACCATATCGGGCAGGCCCGGGATGGCGTCGATGAGGCGGACGTCGTGGCCGAGCGCGACGTAGGCGTCGTAGAGGGTCTGCCACTGGGCGACGGCCTTGGCCGTGTCGGTGGGGTTGGCCGGCTCCATCCACGGGTTGATCGTGTAGCTGACGGTGAAGTGCTCCGGCCGGCACATCAGGTAGGTCCGGTGCTGCTGGATCCGGGTGCCCGGGCTGGTCGCCTCGGCGATGGGCGCGGTGTTCTGCGTGGACATCTTGCTCCTTGGGAAGGGGCGGCGGACGCTGTCCAGAGGCCCGGCGGAGCTGCGGAAGCCGGCACACGGGCACGCCACGGCCATTCTCTCACCAGCGCCCGGGATTGAGGCGTGCCGAGCGGCGCAGGTCCCGACGCCGGGCGGGCGAGGGGTGGCTTTCGGCGCGCGGCCTCCCCCGCCGGGCGCATAACTCCTGCAGTTCGGGCCGAGAGACCGCTCCCGCGGCACTCGCCGCGGCGTGTCGCACCGAAACTGCAGGAGTTATG
>NZ_JAYRDE010000044.1:0-22410 GCF_041909575.1 Microbacterium sp.
TGCGGACCGACCAATCCCGGTGCGCGGCGTCGACCTCGGGGATGGCCGTGGGGCCGGCCGCGAGCCACGCCTTCTCGGCGCGCACCATCCGCTTCGGGATGGCGAGGCGGAGGATGTCGCTCGCCGACCCGGCTGCCCGGTCGGCGCACCGGCGGGCCAGGGCGTACAGCCGCGGCGTCAGGACGGGGACCGGGGACACGACCGCGTCGAGCTCGGAGAGCGGGCGGTCCGAGGCATCCGGCTCCCCCAGCTCGACCAGGAAGCCGTCGACGACACGACCCGCCGTGCGCAGCGGGACGCGCACGCGCACGCCCGGCACGGCAGCATCGGCGACCTCGGCCGGGATCGCGTAGTCGAACAGGCGGTCCAGCTGCGGCAGCGGAGAGTCGATCAGCACGCGCGCGACTCTCCGCGCGGTCACCTGCGGCCTCCGCGGACGCGCCGGGTCATGTCAGAGCCCGGCGGCGGCGCGCAGATCGTCGGCCCGGTCGGTGCGCTCCCAGGTGAACTCCGGCAGCTCGCGACCGAAATGACCGTAGGCGGCCGTCTTCGCGTAGATCGGGCGCAGCAGGTCGAGCTGGTCGATGATCGCCTTCGGGCGGAGGTCGAAGACCTCGAGGATCGCCCTGGTGATCGCGTCGTCCGACACGCGGCCCGTGCCGAACGTCTCGACGTAGAGCCCGACGGGCTTGGCCTTGCCGATCGCGTAGGCGACCTGCACCTCGAGCCGGTCGGCCAGCCCCGCGGCGACGGCGTTCTTGGCGACCCAGCGCATCGCGTACGCGGCGGAGCGGTCGACCTTCGACGGGTCCTTGCCGCTGAACGCGCCGCCGCCGTGGCGCGACGCGCCGCCGTACGTGTCGATGATGATCTTGCGCCCGGTGAGCCCGGCATCGCCCTTCGGCCCGCCCGTCACGAAAGGCCCGGCGGGGTTGATGTAGAAGTTCACGTCGGGAAGCGCGAGCCCCGTGGACTCGAGCACGGGGTCGATGACCTCGGCACGCACGGCCGCGCGCAGCGCCTTCTGCGAGATGTCGGGCTGGTGCTGGGTGGAGAGCACGACGGACTCGACGGTGCGCGGCGTGGAGCCCTCGTAGCCGAGGGTCACCTGCGTCTTGCCGTCGGGCCGCAGGAAGGGCAGCTCGCCCGAGCGACGCACCTCGGCGAGGCGCTCGGCCATGCGATGCGCCGTCCATGCCGCCATGGGCATGAGCTGCGGCGTCTCAGTGGTCGCGTAGCCGAACATGATGCCCTGGTCGCCCGCGCCCTGCAGGTCGGTCGGGTCCTCGGAGCCGTCTTCGCGCCGTTCGAACGCCTTGTCGACGCCGGCGGCGATGTCGGAGGACTGCGCACCGATCGACACGCTCACTCCGCAGGAGTCGCCGTCGAAGCCGGTCTCGCTCGACGTGTAGCCGATGCGGTTCACCACGGAGCGGACGATCGCCGGGATCTCGACGTACGCGGAGGTCGAGACCTCACCCGCGACGTGGACGAGACCCGTCGTCACCAGGGTCTCGACGGCCACGCGGCCGCGGGGGTCGTCGGCGAGGATCGCGTCGAGGATGCTGTCGGAGATCTGGTCGCAGATCTTGTCGGGGTGCCCCTCGGTGACGGATTCGGACGTGAACAGACGCAGGTCGGTCATCGATGCTCCAGGTCGGAAGAGTGCCGGCACCAGTATGCCCCCGGGCGCGGACAGCGCCGCGCCCGGGGGCATCACAAGGTCACAGAGGTCAGTCGAGCGAGCGCAGCCGCAGCTTGTCCTCGTGGATCTCGTGCATCGCGATCGTCAGCGGCTTGTCCTCGACGGTCGAGTCGACGAGCGGGCCGACGTTGTCGAAGAGGTTGCCCTCGTGCAGGTCGGAGTAGTAGTCGTTGATCTGGCGCGCCCGCTTGGACGCGAAGATCACGAGCTGGTACTTCGAGTCGACCTTCTCGAGAAGGCTGTCGATGGGGGGCTCGATGATGCCCTGGTTCGTTCCGGCCATGGGAATCCTCCTGGATCGGATGACGGTGGAGAGGTCGCGGAGCCCCGGACGTGCCGAGGCATCCCACCATTCTACGTCAGCGGGCGCGGTTCACCGCGCAAGCCGGGCCACTTCGTCGGCCGCACGGGCCACGTCGTCGTTCACGACGCGATAGTCGAACTCGCCCTGCGAGGCCAGTTCGGTCTTCGCGGTGCGCAGTCGCCGCGCCCGTTCCTCGGCGTCCTCGGTGCCGCGGCCGACCAGTCGATGCACGAGCTCGTCCCAGCTCGGCGGCAGCAGGAACACGAGCGTCGCCGACGGATCCGCCGCCCGCACCTGACGCGCGCCCTGCAGGTCGATCTCGAGGAGCGCGGTCCGGCCCTCCGCCAGCACGCGCTCGATCGGCGCACGCGGCGTGCCGTAGCGGTGGGCGTTGTGCACGGTGGCGTGCTCGAGCAGCTCCCCCGCCTGGATGAGCCGGTCGAACTCGGCGTCGTCGACGAAGAAGTAGTGCTCGCCATCGACCTCACCCGGGCGCGGAGCGCGCGTCGTGGCGGAGACCGAGAGGTGGATCTCGGGGTGGTGCTCCTTGATGTGAGCGGCGACGGTGCCCTTGCCGACCGCGGTCGGTCCTGCCAGCACCACGAGCCGGCTGCGACCGCCGCGTGGCTCGAGCTCGGGCCACCGCTCGTCGAGGAATCGCTGCAGCTGGGTGCGCTGGCGCGAGCCCAGGCCGCCCAGTCGCTTGACGGGCGAGATGCCGAGATCGTGCAGGATGCGGTCGCGCTTGCCCTCGCCGATCGCAGGGATGCTCGTGAGGAACTCCGTCACGCGCATCGCGCCCGCAGGCGACTCGGGCTCGGCAAGTGCACGCCGCAGCAGCTCCTGCGGCGGGATGACGCGCATCGAGACGTCCTTCTTGAGAGCGGCGCGCTCGCGCCGCGCGGCGACGGCACGACGGGATGCCGCGATCCGGTCGACGTCGGGGGGTGTGCGAGAGTCAGCCACGGGTTCCTCCGTACAGCGCGGCGCGCTCCTCGATCCGCTGCGCGAGGGCGTCGGGACCGGCGGACAGGATGCTGCGGCTCTCGCTCGCGATGACGTGCGGCGCGTGCTCGCCGAACAGGTGCTCCAGATCTCGCGGCTCGGCGCCCTGCGCGCCGAAGCCGGGAGCCAGGATGGGCGCACCGCGCAGCGCCTCGTCGGTGAGGCCGAGCGCGGCGCGATCGACGGTGGCCCCCACGACGAGACCGACCGGTCCGAGCCCGCCCGAGAACGCCGCGGAGCCGTTCACCCACCCGATGTCGCGCGCGACCCGCTCGGCCACCGTCTGCCCGTCGGTGGCGGCGACATCCATCACGTGCGCGCTCTGGAGCGCGAAGGCCTCGGGGTTGCTGGTGGCGGCGAGGACGAACGCGCCCTTGCGGTTGCGGACCGCGGTCGCGAGGGTCGCCCGCAGTGAATCCGCGCCGAGGTAGGGGCTCAGCGTCACGGCGTCGGCCTCGAGCGGCGATCCGGTCTGCAGCCAGGCCGCGGCGTACCCGTCCATGGTCGTGCCGATGTCGCCGCGCTTGGCGTCGGCGATCACCACCAGGCCGGCGGCGCGGGCGGCTGCCAGCACGTCCTCCAGTGCGGCGTACCCCGCCGAGCCGTACCGCTCGAAGAAGGCGACCTGCGGCTTGACGACGCCGACGCGACCGGCTGCGGCGTCGACGACCCGCAGGCCGAACTCGCGGGTGCCGGCGGCCGAGGCATCCAATCCCCAGTCCTCGAGGAGCGAGACGTGGGGGTCGATGCCGACGCACAGGGGGCCGTGGGCCGCGCGCGCCGCGGCGACCCGTTCGCCGAACGACGTCACGCGCGCACCGCCCGGTCCGCGGCGTACTCCTGCAGGCTCTTCACGGCGAAGCCCTCGCGCAGGACGGGCAGCGCGCTCACCGCGGCGCCCAGCACGGCCATCGTGGTGAAGAGCGCCTTGTCGCCGGCGACGGCGGCGGCGCGGATCTCGTAGCCGTCGGCGCGCGCGCTGCCCCCGGACGGGGTGTTCACGACGATGTCGATCTCACCGGCGTTGATCAGGTCGACGATGTTGGTCGCGCCGGACTCCTGGGTCTCGGAGTACTTGCTCACCACGCGCACGGCGATGCCGTTGCGTGCGAGGATCTCGGCCGTGCCCTCGGTCGCGACGAGGTCGAAGCCGAGCTCCTGCAGACGGTGGGCGGGCAGGATCACGGCGCGCTTGTCGCTGTCGGCCACCGAGATGAAGACAGTGCCCTCGAGCGGCATGCCGCCGTACGCGGCCTCCTGCGACTTGGCGAACGCGGTCGGGAAATCGCGGTCGATCCCCATGACCTCGCCGGTCGAGCGCATCTCGGGGCCGAGCACGGAGTCCACGGTCTGCCCGTCGGCCGTGCGGAAGCGCTTGAACGGCAGCACGGCCTCCTTGACGGCGACCGGCGCGTCCAGCGGCACACGGGAGCCGTCCTGCGCCGGGAGCATTCCCTCGGACTTCAGCTCGGCGATGCTGGCGCCCGCCATGATGCGCGAGGCCGCCTTCGCCAGCGGGATGCCCAGCGCCTTCGAGACGAACGGCACCGTGCGGCTCGCGCGCGGGTTCGCCTCGATGACGTAGAGCACGCCGGCCGAGATCGCGAACTGCACGTTGAGCAGGCCCCGCACGCCCACGCCCTCGGCGATGGCGCGCGTCGCCTCGCGGACGCGGTCGATGTCGGTGCGGCCGAGGCTCACGGGCGGCAGGGTGCACGACGAGTCGCCGGAGTGGATGCCGGCCTCCTCGAGGTGCTCCATGACGCCGCCGATGTAGAGCTCGTCGCCGTCGTACAGCGCATCGACATCGAGCTCGATCGCATCGTCGAGGAAGCGGTCCACGAGGAGCGGCAGGCCGGGTCCGATGATGGCCTGGTCGGCGATCCGCACGAAGTAGTCCCGCAGCGCCTCGGTCGAGTAGACGATCTCCATGCCCCGGCCGCCGAGCACGAAGCTGGGGCGGACGAGCACCGGGTAGCCGATCTCCTCGGCGATCGCGACCGCCCCGTCCGCGTCGATGGCCGTGCCGCTGCGCGGGGCCACGAGCTTCGCGTCCTCGAGGAGGCGCGAGAAGAGCTCGCGCTCCTCCGCGAGGTCGATCGCGGCGGGCTTCGTGCCGAGGATGTTGTAGCCGGCCTCCTCGATGCCCTTGGCGAGGCCGAGCGGCGTCTGTCCGCCGAGCTGGCAGATGACGCCGAGCATCGTCCCCGACTGCGCCTCGGCGTGCAGCACCTCAAGCACGTCCTCGAGGGTGAGCGGCTCGAAGTAGAGGCGGTCCGACGTGTCGTAGTCGGTCGAGACCGTCTCGGGGTTGCAGTTGACCATCACCGTCTCGTAGCCGGCGTCGGCAAGGGCGAACGACGCGTGGACGCAGGAGTAGTCGAACTCCACGCCCTGGCCGATGCGGTTCGGCCCCGAGCCGATGATGACGACCTTCGTGCGGTCCGACGGCGTCACCTCGGTCTCGAGGTCGTAGCTCGAGTAGTGGTAGGGCGTGAGCGCCGGGAACTCCCCCGCGCACGTGTCCACCGTCTTGTAGACCGGGCGCAGCCCGAGACCGTGACGGATGCCGCGCGCCTCGGGCTCGCCGATGCCGCGCAGCTGCGCGATCTGGGCGTCGCTGAAGCCGTGGTCCTTCGCGATCCGCAGGGTGGCGGCATCCAGTTCCGCGGCCCCGGCGACGAACTCGGCGACCTCGTTGATCAGCACGATCTGGTCGAGGAACCACGGGTCGATCTTCGTGGCCTCGAAGGCCTGCTCGACGGTGGCGCCCTTGCGCAGCGCCTGCTGCAGCACCACGATGCGGCCGTCAGTCGGCTTCTTCGCGATCTCGAGCAGCTGGGCCGCCGAGCGGGGCTCGTCACCCCAGTGGAAGCTCGACCCGCGCTTCTCGAGGGAGCGCAGCGCCTTCTGCAGGGCCGTGGCGTAGTTGCGCCCGATCGCCATCGCCTCGCCGACCGACTTCATGGTCGTGGTGAGGGTGGTGTCGGCGGCGGGGAACTTCTCGAAGTTGAACCGCGGCACCTTCACCACGACGTAGTCGAGGGTCGGCTCGAAGCTCGCCGGCGTCACCTTGGTGATGTCGTTCGGGATCTCGTCGAGCCGGTAGCCGATCGCGAGCTTCGCCGCGATCTTGGCGATCGGGAAGCCGGTCGCCTTCGAGGCGAGCGCCGACGAGCGCGATACGCGCGGGTTCATCTCGATGACGATGATCCGCCCGTCGTCGGGATTGACCGCGAACTGGATGTTGCAGCCGCCGGTGTCGACGCCGACCGCGCGGATGATGTCGATGCCGATGTCGCGGAGCTTCTGGTATTCGCGGTCGGTCAGGGTGAGCGCCGGAGCCACGGTGATCGAGTCGCCGGTGTGGACGCCGACCGGGTCGACGTTCTCGATCGAGCAGACGACGACGGTGTTGTCGGCCGTGTCGCGCATGAGCTCGAGCTCGTACTCCTTCCAGCCGAGGATCGACTCCTCGAGCAGGACCTCGTTCGTCGGCGAGTCGTGCAGTCCGGCGCCGCCGATCCGGCGAAGGTCCGCCTCGTCGTAGGCGAAGCCCGAGCCGAGACCGCCCATCGTGAAGGAGGGGCGCACCACGAGCGGGTAGCCGAGCTTGTCGGCGCCGGCGATCAGTTCGTCCATCGAGTGGCAGATGACGGAGTCCGCGACATCCGCTCCCGCGTCCAGGACGAGCTGCTTGAAGATCTGGCGGTCCTCGCCCTTCTCGATCGCCTCGACCTTCGCCCCGATGAGCTCGACGTCGTACTTCTCGAGGATGCCGGCCTTGTCGAGGGCCATCGCCGCGTTGAGCGCCGTCTGGCCGCCGAGGGTCGGCAGGATGGCGTCGGGCTTCTCCTTGGCGATGATCGTCTCGATCACGGCCGGGGTGATCGGCTCGATGTACGTCGCGTCCGCGAAGTCGGGATCGGTCATGATCGTCGCCGGGTTCGAGTTGACGAGGATGACGCGGACGCCCTCCTCGCGCAGGACGCGGCACGCCTGCGTGCCCGAGTAGTCGAACTCGCACGCCTGCCCGATGACGATCGGGCCGGAGCCGATGACGAGGACGCTCTGGATGTCGTCGCGCTTGGGCATTACTGGGCGTCCTTCTTCGAGATGCTGTCAAGAACCATGTCGCGGAACCGGTCGAACAGGTAGTTGGCGTCGTGGGGTCCGGCGGCGGCCTCCGGGTGGTACTGCACCGAGAACGCGGGGATGTCGAGAGCCCGGAGCCCTTCCACGACCTGGTCGTTGAGGCCGACGTGGCTCACCTCGATGCGTCCGTAGCCGTTCGGGCTGTCGAACTCGCCCTCGACGGGCGCCTCGACGGCGAAGCCGTGGTTGTGCGCCGTGATCTCGACGCGCCCGGTCGCCTTGTCGAGCACCGGCTGGTTGATGCCGCGGTGGCCGAACGGCAGCTTGTACGTACCGAGGCCCAGTGCGCGGCCGAGCAGCTGGTTGCCGAAGCAGATGCCGAAGAACGGAAGGCCATCGTCGAGCACCCCACGCAGCAGATCCACGTGGTCCCCCGACGCGGCGGGGTCCCCGGGCCCGTTCGAGTAGAACACCGCGACCGGATCGATCGCCCGGATCTCGTCGATCGTCACGTCCTGCGGGAGCACGTGCACGTCGAATCCCCGCGCGGCGAGGTTGTCGACGGTGGCCTGCTTGACACCGAGGTCGAGCACCGCGAGGTTGCCGATCCGCTCCCCCGTCGCCTTCGTGACCTCCGCCGTGGCGACCGAGACCTGCGCCGAGAGGTTCTGACCCGACATCGGCGGCGCGTCGCGCACGAGGCGCACCTGCTCGTCGGGGTCGATCGCAGCGGCGTCGCCGGAGAAGATCCCGCCGCGCATGCTGCCGGCCGAGCGGATGTGGCGCGTCACGGCACGGGTGTCGATCCCGCTGATGCCCACGACGCCGTCGGAGACGAGGGCGTCGTCGAGCGACTCGTCGGCACGCCAGTTCGACACGACGCGCGAGGGGTCGCGCACGATGTAGCCCGACACCCAGATGCGCCGCGACTCGGGGTCCTCGTCGTTCATCCCGGTGTTGCCGATGTGCGGAGCGGTCTGCAGCACGATCTGACCGGCGTAGGAGGGGTCGGTGAGCGTCTCCTGGTAGCCGGTCATCCCGGTGGCGAACACCACCTCGCCGAGGGTGGTGCCCTCCGCGCCGTAGGCGCGGCCGACATGGCGGGTGCCGTCCTCGAGGACGAGCACGGCGGGGGCGGTCTGGAACAGTGAGGTCATGCGTCGGTTCCCGTCTGACTGGGGAGGATTCCGGCCACGGCGTCCGTGAGGGCGCGGGCAGAGGCATCCTGCGGGCGGAAGTAGGAGTCGACGACGGTGCCGTCGTCGGTGCGCCAGGAGATGCGCGTGAGGCCGTCGCGCTCGACGACGCGGTCGATCACGACGGTCGACGGCGCGGTCTCGACGATGCGCGCGGCATCGAGGAATACGCGCGGCTGGCCGGTCAGGTCGATCGCCACCCCCGCGTCGGTCACCGTGACATCGGCGCGGGAGCGGAAGGCGAGCCCCTTCACGGCGAGGCGCTCGAGCGGTTCGGCGTGCCGCGTGGTGGCGACGTACAGGGCGCCGAACGCGGCGACGGTCACGGCAGTGCCGGGCGCTTCGCCGACGGGCGCGGTGAGGCCCGCGTCGCGGCGGGTGCGCCGACGCCACGCCCAGAACCCCACCACGAGGAGCGCCAGCGCGAGGACGATCGTGAGGACGAGTGCGCCTTCACGGGTCATGCGCGCGCCCCCGGAGCGTCCAGCAGTGCGCCGTCGGCGACCGTCGCCGTGCCGTGGTGGAGCGTCCAGCGCACCTCGCCGGGCAGCTCGCGGCCGAGGTACGGCGAGTTCACGCTGCGGCCGCGGAGGTCCGCGGTCGTGAACGGGCGCACGGGGGCGGGGTCGTAGAACGCGAGCGAGGCGGGATGGCCCTCGGTGAGCGGCGTGCCGTGGCCTTCGAGCCGCCCGATCCGAGCGGGCTCGCGCGACATGACGCGGGCGACGTCGGCCCACGTGAGGAGGCCGGTGTCGACCATCGCCTGCTGCACGACGCGCAGCGCGCTCTCGAGGCCGACCATTCCGTTGGCGGCGGCATGCCACTCGCACGCCTTGGCCTCGGCGGGGTGCGGGGCGTGGTCGGTGGCGACGATGTCGATCGTGCCGTCGGCCAGGCCTTCGCGCACGGCCAGCACGTCCTCCTCGCGCCGGAGGGGCGGATTGACCTTGAACCGTGCGTCGTAGTCGCGCACGAGCTCGTCGGTGAGGAGAAGGTGGTGCGGGGTGACCTCCGCGGTCACGTTCACGCCGCGGCGCTTGGCCCAGCGGATGATCTCGACCGAGCCGGCCGTGGACAGGTGGCACACGTGCAGCCGCGAGCCGACGTGCTCGGCCAGGAGCACGTCCCGCGCGATGATCGACTCCTCGGCGACGGCGGGCCAGCCGGCCAGGCCGAGCTCGGCCGACACCGCGCCCTCGTTCATCTGAGCGCCCTCGGTGAGCCGCGGATCCTGGGCGTGCTGGGCGATGACACCGTCGAACGCCTTCACGTACTCCAGGGCGCGGCGCATGATCAGCGGGTCCCATACGCAGAATCCGTCGTCGCTGAAGACCCGCACGCGGGCTCGGGAGTCCGCCATCGCGCCCAGCTCGGCGAGCCGCTCGCCCTTCTGCCCGACGGTGACGGCGCCGATCGGCTGCACGGTGACGAACCCGGCCGCCTCGCCCAGAGCGAGTTCCTGCTCGACCACGCCGGCGGTGTCGGCGACCGGCGACGTGTTCGGCATCGCGAAGACGGCGCTGTAGCCGCCGGCGGCCGCCGCACGTGAGCCGCTGAGGATCGTCTCGGATGCCTCGTACCCGGGCTCGCGCAGGTGCGTGTGCAGGTCGACCAGACCGGGCAGGGCGACGAGGCCGTCGACGTCGACCACCGTCGCGCCGGCACGGGTCACGCCGGCGCCGACCTCGGCGATGAGGCCGTCCTCCACCAGGAGGTCGGCGACGCCGGAGCCCTCGATCAGCGCCCCGCGGAAGAGGAACACCTCGCTCATCGCATGCTCTCCTTGTCTGTGTCCGCCTGGAAATCCGCGCCCGCCAGGAGCAGGTAGAGCGCGGCCATGCGCACCGAGACGCCGTTGGCGACCTGCTCGAGCACGGTCGAGCGCGGCGAGTCCGCGGCCTCTGCGGAGATCTCGAGACCCCGGTTCATGGGACCGGGGTGCATGACGATGCTATCGGTTCCGAGCTCGCCCAGCCGTCGTGCGTCGAGGCCCCAGCGGCGGGAATACTCCCGTTCAGTGGGGAAATACGCCGCATTCATCCGCTCGAGCTGGATGCGCAGCATCATGAGGGCGTCGGGGCCGTCCGCGAGCGCCTGGTCGAGGTCGTAGAGAACGCGGGCGGGCCAGGCCGAGACATCCTGCGGCACGAGGGTGGGCGGCGCGACGAGCGTGACCTCCGCGCCCAGCGTGTCGAGCAGCCACACGTTGGAGCGGGCGACCCGGGAGTGCAGGATGTCGCCCACGATCGTGACCTTCACCCCGGCGAGGTCGCGTCCGCGGCTGTCACCGGCGAAACGGCGCTTGCGGATCGTGAACGCGTCGAGGAGGGCCTGGGTCGGGTGCTCGTGGGTGCCGTCTCCGGCGTTCACGACGCCGGCCGTGATCCATCCGCTCGTGGCCAGCGTGCGCGGCGCGCCGGAGGCTCCGTGGCGGATGACGACCGCATCCGCACCCATCGCCTGCAGGGTCTGGGCGGTGTCCTGCAGCGACTCGCCCTTGGAGACGCTGGAGCCTTTGGCCGAGAAGTTGATGACGTCGGCGGACAGGCGCTTGGCGGCCGCCTCGAAGGAGATGCGCGTGCGGGTGGAGTCCTCGAAGAAGAGGTTCACCACCGTCTTGCCGCGGAGCGTCGGCAGCTTCTTGACTTCGCGCCGCTGCGTGTCGGCCATGTCCTCGGCGACGTCGAGGATGCGCAGGGCGTCCTCGCGGGACAGGTTCTTCGTGTCGAGCAGGTGCCTCATGACTCGATCGTCACCTCCTCGCGACCGTCGGTCTCGGACAGGTGCACGTTGACGCGCTCGTCCCGTGAGCTCGGCAGGTTCTTGCCGACGAAGTCGGGACGGATCGGCAGCTCCCGGTGGCCGCGGTCCACGAGCGTCGCGAGTCGCACGGCGGTGGGCCGCCCGATGTCCTGAAGCGCGTCGAGGGCGGCACGGATGCTGCGTCCCGAGAAGAGGACGTCGTCCACGAGGACCACGACCCGGCCGTCGATCCCGCCCGGCGGGATCTGGGTCGGCTGTGGCGCGCGCGTGGGGTTGCGGTGCAGGTCGTCCCGGTACATCGTCACGTCGAGCGCGCCGACCGGGACGGCCGCGCCGCCGAACTCCTCCACGAGCGCGGCGATGCGATGCGCCAGTGTGACGCCTCGAGTGGGGATGCCGAGGATGACCAGCCCGTCGGGGCCTCGGTTGGACTCGAGGATCTCGTGGGAGATCCGAGTCAGCGCCCGGGCGATGTCGGCCTCGTGCAGCACGGTTCGCGTGCTCATCCGCCGCTCCCTTCTCCGCCTCACAGGACGGGGTTAAAGGTTGCTGTGGTTCGGGTCGAGTCTATCCGATGGCCAGGGCTCAGGCGGCGGGCGCGTCGGCCTCGGCCTGGCTGGCGCGGATCGGATGCCCTTGGCTGGTCAGGCACCTGCCGCTGGCGAGATCCCACTTCCAGTCGTGGAGCGAGCACGTGAGCACGCCGTCCTCGATCTTGCCGGTTTTGGTGAGGTCCGCCCGCAGGTGCGGGCAGCGGCGTTGCACGACCCAGTCGCCGAGCTGGGCGTCCTCGGTCTGGTCGGTCTGCTCGGCGTACCAGTTCTCTACGTACTCGATCCGGTCGCGCGACAGGCACTTCAGGAACGTCGTCAGGAACTCGTTGAACTTCCCGCTGCGTCCGACCTCGAACTGCATCGAGAGGAAGATCGAGTTCGACCAGTCGATCTCATGGTCCGCGATGTTCGTCGAGACGAGGTCGGCAGGGATCGTGTACCAGTAGATGCACTCCTCCCCCGCGTATTCGCGCACCTTCGCCTTGGGGAAGTCCACGACCATGTCGAGCTCGCCGATGCGGAAGCGCACCGCCCCGCCGACGCCGTTGCGGATCGTGCGGGCCCGCCGCAGCAGCGGCTCCCACCACTCCTGGATCGCGGCGAGCATCTCGGCCGGCGGGAGGACGGGAGCACGGGATGCCTCCTCCGCCCGGATCTCGTCCTGCCGGCTGTCGCGCTGCTCGGCGAGGTAGGACCACTTGTCGTCGAAGATGCGGTCGATCTCGGCATCCGAGTAGAGCGTCTGCGTCACCGAGAGCTCGCCGTGGTTCAGTTCGACGACCGTGCCCGGCAGGAACTCGTACCCCTTCTGCTCGGGCCGCAGCTCGCGCATGTGCGCGAGGAACTCGCGCTGGTCGGTGAAGATCGCATCGCCGTCGAGCCCCTGGCCGTTGTATCGGAACAGCTCCTCGCGGAGGAACATCGGCGGTCCCGCCATCGGGAAGACGTGCTCGGCGTCGACCTTCTCGATGTAGTACATCGCGCGCTTGTTCTGCGCGTCCCGCTTGAGCTGGGCGAAGTTGCGCTTGGAGTCCTGCGGCAGGTCGTAGACCATGGGCCACCAGATCGCGCCCGACACCTGGGTGAAGTACGCGTCGGGCTTCGAGAAGGACAGCAGCTTCTCGAGGTCGAGCGGATGCGAGTCGTTCTGGTTCAGGATGCTCGCTGTGCCGTCGTCGACGCTGAGCGACGAGTCGCCGATCGGACCATCGCTGGGGGCGCGCAGCGGCGTCACCATGAGCGTGAGGTCACCGAATTCGAGCGGGACGCCGGCCTGCGTGTAGACGATGTTGTCGTAGCCCAGCGCGCGGAGATCCTGCTCGAGCTCGTCGGTCGGGTAGTCCGGCAGCAGCACCCTGATGTCCGTGGGGATGTGCCGCCGCATGTGGGCCGGGTCGAAGTGGTCGCGATGACGGTGCGAGATGTAGAGGAAGTCCGCTCTGCCGTAGCGGGCCCAGTCCAGCGCCCGGTTATCGGGGAAGGGGAACCACGATCCGAAGAACGTGGGGCCGATGACGGGATCGCAGAGGATGGATCCTCCCGCCGTCTCGATGAACATTCCGGCGTGGCCGAGGCCCGTGATGCGCATGCTGCTCCCGCTCCTTCCGAAACGAGTCTGTCAGGACGAGCGCGCGATGCGCGCGAGCACGCCGTGCACGAACGAGCCGGAGTCGTCGGTCGAGAACTCCTTCGCGAGCTCGACGGCCTCGTCGATGGCGACCGCGGCGGGCACCTCGTCGTTGTAGAGGATCTCCCACACGCCGATCCGCAGGACGGCGCGGTCGACGGCGGGCATGCGCGCGAGCGACCAGTCCTTGGCGAACGTCGTGATCTGCTCGTCGATGGCGTCGCGGTTGTCGATGACGCCGTCCACGATCTCGCGGGCGTACAGCCATGACGCCTCACGCGCCGGCTCGTTCGCGGCACGCTTGGCTTCGGCCGCAAGCACGGTCGGCACGGCGTCGCCGCGCACATCGGCCTGGAAGAGGATGTCGAGGGCGCGCTTGCGCGCCTTGGTCCGGGCGCTCAAGGTCAGTTGACGCGACCGAGGTAGTCGCCCGTACGGGTGTCGACCTTGACCTTCGTGCCCGTCTCGAGGAACAGCGGGACCTGGATCTCGTATCCGGTCTCGACGGTGGCGGGCTTGGTGCCGGCCGACGAGCGGTCGCCCTGCAGGCCCGGCTCGGTGTAGGTGATCTCGAGCACGACGGAGGCGGGCAGCTCGATGTACAGCGGGTTGCCGTTGTTGAGCGCGATCTGCACCTGCTGGTTCTCGAGCAGGAAGTTCGCGGCGTCGCCCACCGTCGCGGCACCGACCGTGATCTGGTCGTAGTCGGCGACGTCCATGAAGACGAAGCCCTCGCCGTCGTTGTAGAGGTAGGTGAAGTCGCGGCGGTCGACGTTCTCGGTCTCCACCTTGGCGCCGGCGTTGAACGTCTTGTCGACGACCTTGCCCGACATCACGTTCTTCAGCTTGGTGCGCACGAATGCGCCGCCCTTGCCGGGCTTGACATGCTGGAACTCCACGACGCTCCAGAGCTGCCCGTCGATGTTGAGGACGACGCCGTTCTTGATGTCTGCGGTCGATGCCATGGGTGTGGAGTTTCCGTTCGTGAGGAGAGCGGGCCGATCGCGGCCCGACAGCGATTGTACGGGATCGCACCCGGACGGCCGCGGCGAACGCGGGGCTCAGCCGTCGGTCTGGCCCGTGATCACGGCGATCAGACGCTCGACGGCGGTGGCGTATCCCGCCACGCCTTCGCCCGCGACGTGCACGATGGCGACGTCGGCCACGTAGGAGTGCTGACGGAAGGGCTCACGCGCGGCGATGTCGGAGATGTGCACCTCGGCCACCGGCAGCGCGACCCCTGCGAGAGCGTCGCGGAGCACGACGGAGGTGTGGCTCAGCCCGCCCGGGTTGATGACGATGCCGCTGCAGTCGGCGCGCGCATCGTGGATCGCGTCCAGCAGGACGCCCTCGTGATTGCTCTGCACCGCCCGCACCTCGAACCCGAAGCGCCCGGCGGCTTCGCGGGTCAGCTCCTCGACGTCCGCGAGCGTCGCGGTGCCGTAGATCTCCGGCTCGCGCGTCCCCAGCAGATTCAGGTTGGGGCCGTTGACGAGGAGCAGGCGTCGGATCACCCGGCCACGCTACCAGCGCCTCACGGGGTCGGTGCCTGATCCTCGGCGCGGTACTCCACGAGCAGCTCGCGTTCGCGCTCCGCCCGCGGAAACTTCCAGAACACGATGACGGCGCCGACGATCACGGCGATGATCCCCGCGAGGTACGCCCAGTCCTGCCCTTGCAGGAACGACTCCTTGGCCGCCTGCGTGATGGCGTCGGCGTACTGGGGGTACTGCTTCGCGATCGTCTCAGCGCTCGCGAACGACTTGGTCAGCTGGCTCTGCACGCTCGAAGTCACCTGCGAGGCATCCTTCGAAGAGCCGATCTGGGTCACCATCGCAGCGGCGTATCCCGCCGTCAGCAGGGCACCGAGGATCGACTGCATGATCGCACCGCCGAGGTCGCGCTGCAGGTCGGCGGTACCCGAGGCCATGCCGGCGCGGCGAACCGGGACGGCGCCGGTGAGAGAGCGCGACGCGGGGGTTCCGGCGATGCCCACGCCCGCGCCCACCAGGGCGTACCCGAGCGCGACCACCCAGTAGTTCGCCCCCTCGCGCCACAGCAGGAGCATCGTGAGGAAGCCGAGAAGCACGGGGACGTACCCGAGGAGCATCGTGAACCTCGCCCCGCGCGCCTCGACGAGCTTCGCCGACCGCGGCGCGAGCAGCACCATGAAGATGGCCGCGGGCAGGATCGCCGCGCCCGATTCGATCGTCGAGTATCCGAGGACGTTCTGCAGGAACTGCTGTCCGATGAACATCGCGCCCATGAGGGAGCCGAAGACGATGATGCCGGCGACGGCGGCCACCCAGAAGATCGGGCGCTTGGCGACATCCAGGTCGTACAGCGGGTTCGCAGCCTTGCGCTGACGCCACAGGAAGGCGATGAGCGCGACGACGGTCACGCCGGTCAGGCTGAGGACGAGAACCGTCGAGTCGGGGACGGTGGCGAAGTTGATCGCGACGATGAGCGCGCCCACGAGGATCACCGACAGCACGCCGCCGAGATTGTCGACCGGCTCGGTGGCCTCGTTCACGTGCGCGGGGATGAACTTCAGCGTGAGCGGGACGGCCACCACGATCAGCGGGATCGTGACGAGGAACACCGAGCCCCACCAGAAGCTCTCGAGCAGCAGGCCGGAGATGAGGGGGCCGAGCGCCGAGATCGCACCGCCCGTCGCCGACCAGAGCGCGATCGACCTCGTGCGGGCCGGACCCGACCACAGCGCGGTGATCAGCGCCAGGGTGGTCGGATACGCCATGCCCGCCGCGACGCCGCCGATCACCCGGGCGGCGATGAGCACCTCGATGCTCGGCGCGAAGGCGGCCACGAGGCCCGCAGGCAGGGACAGGAGCACGCCGATGAGCAGCATCCGCCGACGTCCGTACCGGTCGCCGACGGCGCCCAGCCAGAGGACGGATGCCGCGAGGCCCAGCGAGTAGCCGATCGCCACCAGGTTGAGCTGCGTCTGCGACGCGTCGAAGGCGAGGCCGATGTCGGGCAGCGCGACGTTCGCGACGGCCAGCGGCAGATTGGCGACCGCGGCGACGATGATGAGGGTGCCGAGCACGGCTCCCGAACGCGACGGGCTCGTCGATGCGATGGTCATCACGACCGCCTCTCCGGATCGGCCGGCGGCGCGACGAGGCCCCCGGACCCCCTCATCCTGCCGGAAGGCCCCTCGCTCTCCGCGGGTGATCTTTCGGACTAGCCCGCGACTTCCTGGTAGGCCGCGAACAGGAGCGATTCGTCGGGCGCCTGGAGCACCGTCGGCCTCGCGATGTCGTCCAGCACGATGAACCGCAGCATGCCGCCGCGGCTCTTCTTGTCGCGCTGCATGGTCGCCAGCAGCTGCGGCCATGCGCCCGGTCGGTAGGTCGTGGGCAGGCCGAGGAGGTTCAGGATGTCGCGGTGGCGCTGGGCCGCGGCATCCGGCAGTCGTCCCGCGAGCCGGGACAGCTCGGCGGCGAACACCATGCCGACCGAGATCGCCGCGCCGTGGCGCCAGCGGTACCGCTCCGCGTGCTCGATCGCGTGGCCGAGCGTGTGTCCGTAGTTCAGGATCTCGCGCAGCCCCGCCTCGCGCAGGTCCTCGCCGACCACGCGTGCCTTCATGTCGATCGCGAGCTCGATCGTCCGGCGGAACGCATCGCTGCGCGGGTCGATCGCGGTCTCGGGATCCGCCTCGACGAGGTCGAGGATCTCGGGGGCCCAGATGAAGCCCGCCTTCACCACTTCGGCGTACCCGGCGACGCGCTCGTTCCGCGACAGGGTCTCGAGCAGGTCGAGATCGCACAGCACCGCCGTGGGGGTCCAGAAGGCGCCCACGAGGTTCTTGCCCTCGGCGGTGTTGACGCCGGTCTTGCCGCCCACCGCCGCATCCACCATGCCCAGCACGGTCGTGGGAACCTGCACGACCGGGACTCCGCGCAGCCACGTCGCCGCGACGAACCCTGCGAGGTCGGTCACCGCGCCGCCGCCGAAGCCGACGACGGCGTCGGTGCGGGTGAAGTCGGCCTTGCCCATGACCTGCCAGCAGAAGGCCGCGACCTCGATGCGCTTCCCTGCCTCGGCGTCCGGGATCTCGGCGAGCAGCACTTCGCGGTCCGTCCTCAGCGCCTCGCGCAGTCGCTCCGCCTGCTCCGCGAGGGTGGGCGGGTGCACGACGAGCACCTTGCGGGCGGCGGCGGGCAGCGCCTCGCCGAGCTGCGACAGGATGCCGCGCCCCACGACGATCGGATAGCTCGCGTCGCCGCTGACGGTGATGGTCGTCGTGTCGGTCATGCCTCTCCCTGGTGGTCGTCGTCGTGAACCCATGAGACGATGCGGTCGACGACCCCCTGCAGGGGGCCGTTCGAGGTGTCGAACGAGGCTTTCGCCAGCCGTTCGTAGATCGGCCGACGCTGCTCGTAGATGGCCGTCCAGCGCGCCATCGTGTCGTCCTCGCCCCGGAGCAGCGGACGGCTGCTCCCCCGCACCCGGATCGCGACGACGCGAGGGGCGACGGTCAGCAGCACCACACGATGCCGCTGCAGGTCGGACTGGGTCTCGGGATCGAGCACGGCGCCGCCTCCCAGCGAGACCACGCCGCCGGTGGCGAGCCCTTCGACCACCGCTGCGCGCTCGAGGGCGCGGAAGTGGGCCTCGCCCTGCTCGGCGAAGAGCTGATCGATCGGGCCGTGCGCGCGGGCGATGGCCGCATCGGTGTCGAAGAAGGGCACGTCGAGAGTGCGCGCGACGCGCTTGCCGACGCTGGTCTTGCCGGCCCCCATCGGTCCGATCAGCACGATCGCGCGGGCGGGCGCGGTCATTGCTGGGCCAGCGCCGCGTCGCTCTCGGATGCGGTGTGCAGGGCGGCGGGGATCGCGGCGACGTACGCCTCGAGGTTGCGACGCGTCTCGCCGACGCTGTCGCCCCCGAACTTCTCGAGCACGACCTCGGCGAGCACGATGGCGACCATGGCCTCGGCCACGACGCCGGCGGCCGGCACGGCGCAGACGTCGGACCGCTGGTGATGGGCCGATGCGGTGTCGCCCGTGGCGACGTCCACGGTGCGCAGCGCCTTCGGCACCGTCGCGATCGGCTTCATCCCCGCGCGGACGCGGAGTACCGTCCCGGTCGACATCCCGCCCTCGGTGCCGCCGGCCTTGTCGCTGGAGCGGGTGATGCCGCCGCCGGTGGCGTGCAGCTCGTCGTGGGCCTCGGAGCCGCGGCGCGTCGTGGTGAGGAAGCCGTCGCCGACCTCGACGCCCTTGATCGCCTGAATGCTCATGAGGGCCTGGGCGAGCTTGCCGTCGAGCCGGCGATCCCAGTGCACGTGCGAGCCGAGCCCCGGCGGGAGACCGTAGGCGAGCACCTCGACGATCCCGCCGAGCGTGTCGCCGTCCTTGCGTGCGTCGTCGACCTCGGCGACCATGCGCGCGCTCGTGGCCGCGTCGAAGCAGCGCAGCGGATCGGCGTCCAGCGTGTCGACGTCGTCGGGCGTGGGAAGCGCGGAACCCTCCGGGACGCGCACGGGCCCGATCGAGAGGGTGTGGCTCACCAGGCGGATGCCGAGCTCGCCGAGGAAGGCGCGCGCGAGCGTGCCGAGGGCGACGCGCGCCGCCGTCTCGCGGGCGCTCGCGCGCTCGAGAATCGGGCGAGCCTCGTCGAAGTCGTACTTCTGCATGCCGACCAGGTCGGCATGTCCGGGCCGGGGGCGCGTGAGGGCGGCGCCACGGCCGCGGGACTTCTCGGTCAGTTCGACCGGCTCGGGGCTCATGACCTCGGTCCACTTGGGCCACTCGGTGTTGCCGATCCGCAGGGCGATGGGACTTCCCAGCGTGAGGCCGTGGCGCACACCGGCCGAGATGGTGAGCTCGTCCTCTTCGAACTTCATGCGCGAGCCGCGGCCGTAGCCGAGCTTGCGGCGCGCGAGATCGGCTTGGATCGCGGCGCGCGAGACCGGGACGCCCGCAGGCAGCCCTTCCATGACGGCGACGAGTTCGGGGCCGTGCGATTCGCCGGCCGTGAGCACGCGGAGCATTGGTCTAGTCTCCCATGCGGCGGCCGGGGGTTACGTCAGGCGTCCGACGCGAGAGCGCTCCGCATGGCGGCGAGCACCGCGGGCTCGTCGGGCAGCACGACCTCCGCATCGCCGGCCGCGAAGATGCGCACCTGGAGCAGCGCCTGGTGCAGCAGCATCCCGCGCCCCGACGCGCTGCGCCCTCCGGTGCGGTCCCACGCCGCTGCGAGGGGCGTCGGCCAGTGTCCGTACACGACGTCGAGCAGCGGTCCACCGGCCCCGGCGAGGGCGTCGGCCGCGGCATCCGGAATCGGCGCATCACCCGGCAGCGTCGCGATCGTGAGGTCGACCGGAGTGGGGACGGATGCCGCGAGCGGCGTCGCGGTCACCTCCACTCCCAGCGACCGGCCGAGCGCGGCGAGCGGCTCGACGGCCTCGGGACGGCGCGCGACGACGTCGACCCGCGCGGCGCCGATCTCCGACAGGGCGACGAGGGCGGATGTGGCGGTCGCGCCGGCCCCGACGATGCGGGCCGAAGAGGCCGACGAGACGCCCTCATCAGCCAGAGCGCGCACGATTCCGCCGACGTCGGTATTGAAGCCGCGCGGGCCCGCCGGGTCGAGGAGCAGCGTGTTGACCGCCCCGGTGAGCTCCGCCCGCCGATCCCGCTCGCGCGCCGCCGCGTGCGCGACGCCCTTGAGGGGCATCGTGAGCGAGAGGCCGCGCCACGTGGCGTCGAGCGTGCCGAGCGCGGCGGCGAAGCGGACGTCGTCGACCTGCCGCCGCTCGTAGGTCCAGTCCCACCCGAGCTGCGCGTAGGCGGCGGCGTGCAGCCGCGGAGACAGGCTGTGGTCGATCGGGTCGCCCCACACGGCGAGACGTGTGGCGGCTGCGCTCAGCACCCGGCGTCCGGATTGGCCGAGCACCACTCCTGCCACTGTGCGACCGCACGGTTGTGATCGGCGAGGTTCGTGGTGAAGACGGTCTCGCCGGTGTTGAGGTCGACGGTCACGAAGTACAGCCAGGGGCCTTCTGCGGGACTCATCGCCGCCGCGATGGCGACATCGCCCGGGTTGGAGATCGGTCCGGCCGGCAGGCCCGCGTTGACGTACGTGTTCCAGGGGTTCTCGTCCTCCAGGGCCTCCTGGGACGAGCTGGCGGTGCCGTCGTGCATCTCGCCGTAGCCGTACTGGGCGGTGGAGTCCATCTGCAGCAGGCCGAAGGTCTCCTGGTTCCCAGGATCGAGGCGGTTCTGGATGACCCGCGAGACCTTCTGCATGTCGGCCTCGTAGCGCGCCTCGCGCTGGATGATCGACGCGATCGTCAGGATCTCCTGCCGGCGGTCCTCGGGGACCTCGGCGGCGTCCAGCGATTGCGCGGTGCGATCGACGAGGGTCTGGATGACTCCCTCGGCCGTCACGTCCGGATCGAACGTGTAGGTCGCGGGGAACAGCCAGCCCTCCAGCGAGTCCGCCTCGACGCCGTACGCCGACGGGTCGGCGGCGGCGGCCTGGAAGTCCTCGACCGGGATGCCGGTTCCCTCGGCCAGCAGCGGGAGCGACTGCTCCACGGTGAGTCCTTCGCGCAGCTGCGCGGTGTTCTCCATCTTGTTCGCGGGGTCCATGAGCGCCTCGAGCGCCGCGGCCGAGGTCATCTGCTTCTGGAGCTTGAACACCCCGGGCACGAACACCGGGTTCTCGCCCTCCTCGATGAGGTAGTCGTAGAAGGCCTCGGGCGTCTTCGTGACGCCCGCCTCGTAGAGGCTCTCCGAGATCGGCGCGCCGGTGTCGCCGGAGACGATGGTGACGAACGCCTCGCCGTTGGCCATGCCTGCTTCGTAGTCTTTCGGCTCCTCCCAGCCGAGGACCTCGCGGATCTGGTCCTCGTAGGTCGTCCAGACGTAGGTCACGCCCGCGGCGATCCCTCCGAGGACGAGGAGCACGATGCCGAGGCCGATCCACCGGCCGCGGCGGCGCCGGCGCGTGTCCTTGGGCGGCGGGACGGCGCCGACCTGCTCCGTCGACGTCTCTCCGGTGAAGAGATCCTCGAGGGTCGCCGTGCGGGCGGAGCCGTCGGGTCCCGACGACGCCGCCGTTGCTGCTCCGGCCTGCGGAGCGGGGGCGGTCCGCCCGTAGGGCAGAGCCGGCGCCGCACCGTCGGCGAAGGGCCAGGCATGCTGGCCGCCGGCCGCCTGCGGGATGCTGCCGGAATCGGCGACGGCGGACGCCGGGCGGGACGGGACCGGCACCGCAGCGGGCTCGGCGGTCGAGGCATTCGCTGCCGCCGCCTCTCGGGCGGCTGCCTCCCGGGCGGCGCGCCGCGACAGGGGCGCCGCTCCCTCGGGAGGCGTGACGAAGGGATCGTCCATCGGCGATTCGGGCATGTCAGGCGGGCTCCTGGGAGACGGCGGATCCGGGGGGTCGGCCAGTGCTCTTCTCGACATCGAGGGCTTGCTGGAGCAGCACGACCGCGGCGACCTGATCAACAATGCTACGAGAAGATCGCTGTGATCTGCCCGAATCCCGCAGCGCGGCATGCGCGGAGACGGTCGACAGGCGCTCGTCGACGAGGCGGACGGGAAGACCGGATGCTGCCGCCAGCGCCGCCGCGAACTCCCGCGCGTCCGCCGTCGAGGCGGTGTCCTCGCCGCGCAGATTCAGGGGAAGCCCCACGAGCAGCTCGATCGCCGAGTACTCCTCGGCCAGCGCGAGGATCCGAGCCGCCGCGGCGTCATCGCGCGGCACTGTTTCGACGGGGGTCGCGAGAAGTCCGTCCGGGTCGCAGCGCGCCACCCCGACCCGGGCACGGCCCACGTCGATGCCCAGTCGAGCGCCGCGGCGGAATCCGGTCACGCGCCGAGCGCGTCCTTGATCGCGGTGAGCGCCGCGGGCAGGGCCGCGGCATCCGCTCCGCCACCCTGAGCGACGTCGTCGCGGCCGCCACCGCCACCGCCGAGCGCGTTCGCGGCGGCCTTGGCGAGCACGCCCGCCTTGGCGCCGGCGGCACGTGCCGCCTCGTTCGTCGCGACGATCACGACCGGACGGCCGTTGACCTCCGCGCCGAGCGCCACGACGGCGGCCTCGGCGCCGAGGCGCTCGCGCACCTGCAGCGCCAGCGTGCGGCCGTCGTCCGCGGAGCCGGCGCTGCCCAGCGACTCCGC
>NZ_JAYRDE010000045.1:0-21514 GCF_041909575.1 Microbacterium sp.
GGGGGGGGGGGCGCCCGGGGCCGGTCCCGGGCGCCCCGCGGGGGCTGACCCCCCGGGGGGGGGGGCCCGCGCGGCGCCGCCACCCGATCCCCGCGGCGACGACGCCGCACGACATCAGAGGAGATGTGATGAAGAAGTCCGGAATGCTCGCCCGCTGCGCGGTCGGAGCACTGGGAGGGATGCTGCTGCTCGGCGCCGCCGGCGCCGCGGTGGCAGATGAAGTGGGCGACGCCGACGTCGACGTCCACGTCGACATCGCGGCGCTGCCGCCGGTCGGCGCGCTGACGATGTCGGTCGCCGCCGATGCCACGCAGCTGTCGGAGGTGGAGTCGGCCGACGCGGACCTGCGCGAGTTCACCGGCGTGCTGCCGACGGTGACGGTGAGCGACGATCGCGAGGAGGTCCCCGCGGATGCCTTCTGGTACGTCGTTGGCCAGTCGTCCGCCTTCGCCGCGGCGGGGGTCCCCGAGCTCGGTCCCGAGCACCTGGGATGGACGCCGCGCCTGCTCACCGAGAACGACGGCGAGGTCGCGGAAGGACCCGAAGTCGGCACGGTGTTCGACGAGGCGCCCAACAACGTGGGACTCGAGGGCGAGGAGTTCCTCGCACTCGCGATCGACTCGACCGGGGCGCGCGCGACGGGCGAGTGGCAGGCGAACGCCGACCTCACCCTCAAGACCCGGGTGGACGTCGCTCCCGGGAGCTACTCGGCCACGATCACCCTCACGCTGTGGGAGGACGCCCTCTAGGGCGGTCGCAGCATGGCCGACCACGCACAGCGCGCCCCGCGCGTCCGGCGAACGCTCGCGCTCTCGACCGTCGCGGTCGTGGCGGCGGGTCTGCTGCTCGCCGCGCCGCCCGCGCACGCCGCCGACGAGTGGAATCCCGACTCGGGCTACACCTCCACCGACAAAGGCGACGGCACCTACACCGTTCCCCTCCTCAACGCGGATGTCCCCGATGTGTCGGTCGAGCGCATCCCCGCGTCCGAGAACGACGAGGGCCGTGACATCTACTACATGATCAGCACGACGATGCACCTGAGTCCGGGCGCTCCCATCATGAAGTCGTACGACCTCGTCAACTGGGAGATCGTCAACTACGTCTTCGACCGCGCGGACATCAGCGATTCGTTCTCGCTGCGCAACGGCCAGACGTCCTACGGTCAGGGCCAGTGGGCGTCCTCGCTGCGCTATCACGACGGCAAGTGGTACGTCGCGTTCAACACGAACAACCTCGGCGGGTCGTACCTCTATGTGACGGACGACATCGACGAGGGCGCGTGGGAGCGGATCGCGCTCGGCCGCGCGTACCACGACCCGTCGCTGTTCTTCGACGTCGACGGCACGCCTTACATCTTCTACGGCTCGGGGTCGACCAGCGCGGTGAGGCTCAGCAGCGACCTGAAGACCGTCGTCGCGGAGTATCCGCAGATCCTCCGGACGTCCGACTACCCCGGAGCATCCTTCATCGGCGGGCTGTTCGAGGGCGCGCAGGTGCAGTACATCGACGGCCAGTACTACATCGTGATCATCACGTGGCCGTCGGGGCAGGGGCGGCAGGTCGCACTTTTCCGGTCGGACGAGCTGCTCGGACGGTACTCCACCGCCGACGGGAGCAACCCGTACGAGGCGAAGGGCGTTCTCAACTCGAACGGCTTCGCGCAGGGGAGCCTCGTCCCGATCTCGCGGGAGGACGGCGGGACGGACTGGTGGGGCATGTTCTTCCGCGACACCTTCCCGATCGGGAGGATCCCGGCGCTCATCCCGGCGACGTGGTCCGACGGCTGGCCGACCTTCGGCAACAACGGATCCGTTCCCGTGAACGGCGCGTTCCCGAAGCCGATCGAGCTGAGTCCCGAGGAGGCCCTGTACGAGCGCCAGAAGAGCATCATCGCGTCGGACGACTTCGACAATGACGCTCCCGAGCCCGCCTACATGGACGAGGACTGGACGATTCCGGCGCCGCCGAACGTCGACCAGTCGCTCCTCGGGGTCGAGCTGCTGTCGAATCCGGGATTCGAGTCCGGGACGACCGGGTGGATCGTCAACGACAGCGCCACGCTCATCGCGTCGACGGATGCCGCCACCGGGACCGGCTCGCTCCGGGTGAGCGCTCGCACCACGACCGGTTCCGGACCGGCGCAGGACGTGACCGGCAAGGTGCAGCACAACGTGACGTACGACGTCTCGGCGAAGGTCAAGTACGACAATCCCAACAGCCCCGCCACCAAGCAGTTCCTGCTCACGGCGCGGTACGGCTCAAGCACCTTCACGAACCTCGCGAATGTGACGGCCACGAAGGGCCAGTGGGCGACGATCTCGGGCAGCTTCACGGTGCCCGCATCGCAGAGCCTCTCGTCGATGCGCATCTTCGTGGAGACTCCGTGGACGAGCACGGCCAACGCGCAGGCGGCCCCCGACACGCACCTGATGGACTTCACGGTCGACGACGTGTCGCTCAAGGGGAGGCCGCTCACGGCCGAGCTGCCCCACCCGGACGAGATCGCTCCGAACGGCTCGCGGCTCGCCCTGCAGTGGGAATGGAACCACGCTCCGGACAACCGCTACTGGTCGCTCACGGACCGGGAGGGATGGCTGCGCCTCACGTCGGGCAAGGTCGTCACAGGCAGCACCCGTCACTACAAGCTGACCAACGATGACGAGGCGACGTACCTCGAGGAGGCCCGCAACACGCTGTCGCAGCGCACGTTCGGACCGAGGGAGTCGGCCGAGACGAAGGTCGACATCTCGGGGATGAAGAACGGCGATGTCGCGGGGCTCGCCGCGTACAACCGCGGCTTCTCCTACGTGGCGGTCAAGCGGGTGAACGGCGTCAGCACGATCGGCGTGGTCAACCGGGTCCAGCCGTTCGCGGCGACGATCGACCAGGCGGCCGTCGAGGCGTTCATCCCCGGCACCACGGCATCCCTCGGGGCGGCCGGGGTCGTGCACCTCAAGGCCGACCTCGACTTCGCCAACCCGGCGGGGCAACTGTGGACGACGTTCTCGTACAGCGTGGACGGCGTCACCTGGCAGCAGCTCGGCACCCGCGTCGGGCCGCAGACGCTCGACGGCGCCCTGACGCACTTCATGGGGCACCGGGTCGGGCTGTTCTTCTACTCCACGCAGGAGGCCGGAGGTCATGTCGACTTCGACCACTACCTGCTCAGCGACACACTGACGTCGCAGAGCCTGGCGCTGGACAAGAGCGACCTGGATGCCGCGATCGATCATGCCGCCACCCTCGACGAGCAGGACTATCCGGAGGCGGAGTGGGCCGAGCTCGAGGAGCTGCTGGCGGAGGCGGAGGCCGCGAGCGGCGCGACCCTGGGAACGCAGAACCAGATCGATGCCCCGGAGCGGGCGCTGAGTCTGCAACTGGCGCGCCTGGGCACCCTGAAGGAGCCGGAGCCGGCGCTGGACGTCACGGCGGCGGCGGCGACCCGCTGCGTGTCCGGCAAGGTCGTGCTCACCGTGCAGGTGGACAACGACGAGGAGGTGCCGGTCGCCCTGACGATCTCCACCTCCTACGGCACGAAGTCGATCGCCTCGGTGGCGGCGGGCAAGGCCGCATCGGCGGCGTTCACGACGCGGCAGAGCGGGATTCCCGCAGCGACTGCCGCGGTCGATGCGGTCGCGACGGTCGGCGGGGAGCAGGTCGAGATGTCGATCGACGCGCCGTTCGCCGCCCGGTCCTGCGGCTGAGCCGAGCAGGGGGTGACCCGGCGGGCCGCCGGGTCACCCCCTCGTCGGGGTGATGTCGCCGAGCTTCCAGGTGCGGTCGAAGTAGGGCTCCAGCGGACCGTAGAGCCGGAAGTAGCTGAACCAGTGCGCGCCGGGGCTGGTCTGGACCCAGTTCGACTCGCCCGACGGGGGAGCAGCCGGACCGAAGTGCAGGTCGACCGAGCCGTCGGGATTGACCACGAGGTCGCCGTCGCGGGATCCGCGGTCGCCCCGCTGCTGGTCGTTGTCGATGAGGCAGCGGGTGGCGGCGTCGTAGACGGTCGCCGACCAGAAGAGCTTCGCGGGAACGCCGGCGGGCACGTGCAGGGTGTAGTCGCGCCCGCCGTCCAGCCATTCGCCGTTCGCATCCGTGTACGAGCCGAGGTAGGCCTGTCCGGCGCCGGGGGTCGTGCTCTTCATCGCCTCCGAGAAGCTGACCGCCTCGTAGAACCACGAGGCGCGCTCGAGCAGCTCGTCGTAGCCGTCGCCCCGCTGCGCCGGGTTGTCCAGGACGATGGCCTGCTCCCACGCGCGGTCCGGCCAATACGCCCCCTGCGGGAAGCGCTTCGCGAAGGTGTTCGCCTGCGCCATCAGCTCGCCCGCTGCCGCCCCCTGTTCGAGGATGCCGGTGAGTCGCGCGTCGGGCTCGAAGGGCTTTCCCCGCTCGATGCCGAGCTGCCGGAGCATCGCCAGGTAGAAGCGGTCGCGCTCGTCGACCACCTCGGTCTGGTAGATCGCATGCAGACGCCGCCAGTAGTCGAGGCCGCGCGGCTGGTCGCCGCTCCACGGACGTCCGTCCGGCGAGACGATGCGGGTGGGAGCCGGGTTCGCGCGACGCGCGTGCGGGTAGATGCGCACCGCGCGCACGAGTTCGTCGGAACGGGCCGGGTCGGGGTCCAAGGTGCGGAAGCCGAACATGATGTTCACTCCCGACGACCGCAGCACCCGGTCCGTCGCCTCGAGGTCGTCCGGCGCGTCCTGCCCGGGGGCGACGATGACGTACCGTCCGCCCTGGCCGCGGTCCGGACCCATCTCGCCCATCGCGCCGACCTCCCGCTGCCAGAAGTCCGACACGCCGCCGGCGGTCGGCCCGGCGGGGAGCTCGATCACCAGTGGGCCGGTCTCGGACAGGTCGAAGAAGTTCAGGATGTACGGCGTCGTGGCGTTCGCCGTGATGAGGCCGAGGCGGTCGCGGTACGTGAGGTACCTCACGAGGTCGCTGCTCGTGGCGCCGAACACGTCGTAGTGCTGCGTCTTCCACTGCGCGTACGACACCAGTGGCAGCGCCCAGAGGTAGGCCTGGCAGGCGAGCTGGTAGTCGAGCTCGTCGAAGATCGCCGGGATCGCCGACCGCGCCGGCAGGTCGTTGTCGATCGGGATGCCGGCGAGCCGGCCGGGAAGGTCAGGGTGCACGGTGGGTTCCTTTCAGGGGCGGGTGCGGCTAGAAGGCGGCGATGCCCTTACCGATGAGGCTGACGCCGATCACGAGGAGGAGGACCGCCATGATCACCGCGTTCTCCTTCGCGAGCCAGGTGCGCAGCGCATCCAGCGGTCCGCTCAGGCGCGCTGAGGCGATCAGGTAGGCGACGACCGGGACGAGCACGGTGGAGGCGGCGATGACCGTGAAGACGGCGATCACGACGACGACCTCACCCGTTGCGAGTGCGGCCGAACCGACGGCGACGCCGGCGGCCGCGGCCATGAGCAGATTCTTGGGGTTGATCGCGGACAGCAGGAACCCCAGTCCGAACGCCGTGGCGAACCCGATGCGGTCGATGGCCTGCATCCACTTCGGCAGCACGGGCTCCTCACCCGCCTTCGGCCGCCCGCGCCATTGCCGCACGGCGAGCAGCAGGAGGAGCGCGCCCAGGACGAGTTGGATCACGGCTTTGACCGGCTGAGATCCGTCGTCGCCCGTGTCCGGGAGGACGGACGAGAGGAGCACGAAGACCGTCACGGCCAGGACGATGCCCGTCAGCCAGCCCAGGAGGAATCCGACGCTCGTGACGCGCGCCTTCGGCGAGAGGAGCATCAGGATCGCGGCGATGACCGGGATCGGGCTGATCGCGATTCCGAGGGCGTACGGCAGGATCTCCCCGATGGCGTGATTCATGGTGCGGGCGCTCCTAGTTGCTGCTCTTGGTGATGTGGTCATCGGCGATCACGACCGACGGGTCCTCGGCGGAATCGGCGGCCTCGGGGAACAGTCGCGCCTTGAGCCGGTCGCGCCACGACGCCGGCTCGGGAGCGAGCGCGGCGACGGCGGCCCGGTTCGTCGGATAGACGCGCGCATTCCCGAGAATGCCGAACCGGGTGAGCCTGGGCCGAGCGGTCGTGCGCACGCGGCTGAACGAGACCGTGATGCCGGCATCCTCGATCCAGGTGCGCAGAGCGGCGAAGGACTCGGATGCCGTCACATCGACATCCGTCACGGCTTCCATGTCGATCACGACGTGCTGCACCGCAGTCGCGCCCCCGGCAGCCGTGACCGCCGCCTTGACGGCCTGCGCGAAGACGTCGCCGTTGGCGAAGAAGAGGGGAGCCGCCATGCGGACGACCACCACTCCGGGCGCCGTCGTGGAGCCGGAGGGCGCCCCTTCGAGCAGCGAATCGGCGGGATTGTCATTTCGCGCCAGCACGTCGATCGCGGGGTTGGCGGCCCGCCGCGCGAGGTTGACGAGTGCCAGCACGAACGCGACGACGATGCCCGCGATCGAGCCGATGAACAGCGCCACGAGGAAGCAGGTCGCGCCGATCCAGAATTCGAATCGATCGAGGCGCCACAGGCCGATGAACTCGCGTACCCCCAGCAGCGGAAGGATCGCGATGGCCACGATCGCGCCGATCGCGGGGGACGGGATGTCGGCGAGGAGCGCGGTGCCGAAGAGGAGGAGCACAAGCGTGCCCACAGCGAGCACGAGCGACGGGAGCTGCGTGCGCGAGCCCGCCTGATCCATGGCCGCCGTGCGGCTCGTCGACGATCCGACGGCGAAGCTTCCCTGCGCCCCCGCTGCGATGTTGCCGAGGCCGAAGGCCACGAGATCGCGGTTCGGGCTGGTCGTGTAGTGGCGCTTCTCTCCGTAGGACCGGGAGACGAGCAGCCCCTCGGCCGTCGTCACCATCGTCAATGCGATCGCCGACGGCACGAGGGCGAGCCAGGCGGACCACTCCAGGATCGGCCAGGTCAGGGTGGGCGGACCCGCCGGGACTTCGCCGAGCACCGCGACGCCGGCGCCGTCGGCGTCGGTGAGGGCCACCACGACGGTGGAGACGATGAGCACGACGAGGGCCCACGGCACGAGCGGCAGCAGTCGGCGCCCGCCGAGGAGGATGGCGATCGATCCCGCGGAGATCAGGAGCGACCAGACGTTGAGCGACGGAAGCCCGGTCACAAGGCCCACGACCTTATCGACGAACTCGCCACCCGAGTCGATCGTGATTCCGAGCATCTTCGCCACCTTCGAGACGAGGATGTCCAGCGCCAGACCGCCGACGAACCCGACCAGGATCGGCTTTGAGAGGAAGTTCGCCAGGAAGCCGAGACGGAACACGGCCAGCAGGAGGAACAGCACGCCGCAGATGATCGCCTGGGCGAGCGCCATCGTCGCGTAGCTCGCCGATCCGGCCACCGCGAGCCCGCCGATCGACGAGGCGACCAGGGCGGCGGCGGCGGCATCCGGTGACGCCACCACCTGACGCGAGGAGACCACGAGGGCGTACACCACCGTGGGAACGATCAGCGCGTACAGTCCCGCGGTGGCGGGGAGGCCGGCGATCTGCGCGTACCCGATGTTGAGCGGGATCGCGATGGCGATCAGCGTCACGCCGGCGAGCAGTTCGCGAACGAGGTTCTTGCGGGTCAGGCCGGCGAGCGGTCGTTGCACGGAATCCTCCAGGGTCTCCCGCGAGGCTATCGCGCCCCGCGTGCGTGCTCGGCTGCACGCGGAGGGGATCGTGTAGACGGCCACCGGGTCCTAGGATCGCGACAGGGCGAGAGGAGCGGCACATGGGTGAGCACTGGTCCGGCTCGGGGACGCCGGAGGATCCGTGGCAGCTGAAGACGGCGCCGCTGTCGTCCGCGTACACGATGCACCGCGACGACGCGAGCGAGCCGGCGCTCCTGGTGTGCCAGGTGGGATCGACGAAGCTGACCTATCTCGCCCGCGCCGTCGACGACCTGCACGCCGAGCTCCTGCGCCGCGGCGACTGGGTGGACCTCGGGGCTGCGGACGAGAAGAAGGAGCCGGCCCCCGGCACCGTCGAGGCGTGGGGCCGCGCCGACGACAATCCGGTCGGCGGCTGGTACGGGCAGCGCAAGGGCTACCGGGGCCGCTTCGGCATGTACCTTCCCCCGCTGCTCGAGGCGCTCGGGCTCGTCGAACTCGAGCACAACCCCCGCAACAACCGGGTCCGGGCCATCCCCGGGGACTGACGATGGGTGCCGCGTCTGCCGAGGTCGATGCCTGGCTCGAGGCATACGACAACCCGCAGAGACCTCTCCTCGCGGCGGTCCGCGCGGTCGTCCTCGATGCCGACCCGCGAGTGACGGAGACCATCAAGTGGCAGGCCCCCACGTTCGTCTACCGAGGCAACATCGCATCCTTCTTCCCGAAGGCGAAGGCGCATGTCGCGCTGATGTTCCACACCGGGGCGACGCTCGACGACCCGACCGGGCTGCTCGAGGGCGACGGAGCGGTCTCGAGGGTGGCGCGGTTCCAGGACGCCGAAGACCTCGCCGCGAAGAAGGGTGCGCTGCAGGGACTCATCCGCGCGTGGATCGAGGAGCACGAGCCACCGGCATCCTGAATCCGCAGCGCCTCAGGTCAGGTAGGGGTCGACGAGCAGAGGACCGCGGATGTCGCGCCGCGCGTCGATGCGGCGCTCGAGCCCCTTCCGGCTCCACGCCGTGAGCGGCTGGTCGTAGGGGCCGAGCGGTTCGAGCCTGCCGGTGCGGATCCGCACCACCTCCCAGCCCGCGGAGCGCAGCGCGCGGTCTTTACGCCGGTCGGCCTCCTCGCGCTTGCCGACGTGCTCGAGGCCGTGCCGGCCCGTGCTGTCGTATTCGACGGCGACGCGCAGTTCGGGGAGCAGGAGGTCGGGCCACACCTCGACGTGGTCGAAGAACGGTCGCGCGACCCGCACGGCATTGAGCCCCGGCGTCACGGCCAGACGCCCGAACAGGTCGGCGCGCAGCTGCGCCTCGACCGCGGACGCCGGCTTGGGCGCGCACCCCGACACGAACGGCTCACCGGTCGGCAGCGCGGGCGTCTTCGGGCACAGCTGCACCCGGCGAGGGGGCGTGCGCGGACGCAGGACGGCGCGGCCGACCGGGCTCGCCACGGCGGCGGGCACGGGGGAGCCGGCAGCGGGCACGACGTCCCGCATCGGCAGCGCCCGTGCCGGGCGTGCGAGCTCGGCGCAGTCCGGGCACCAGGCGGAGCGGCGACGCTGGCGGCCGGGCCGGTTGCGCTGCTCGTCGGGCGTCGCGGCGAAGGTGTGGCCCGCCTCGCACTGCCACAGCAGCAGCACGTCCGCGGCCGGCGGGATCTGGGTGAGCACGATCCCCGCGTTGAGCTCGGGGTGGTACTGGCGGATCAGCGCGGGGTACGACGCCCACGCCTCGCGGTAGCTCCCGACCGGATACGGGACCTCGGCGCCCTTGGAGAACTGGCGCCGGGCCCACCACAGTTCGACGCGCTCCGCCATGCGAGCACGGTAGCCGCGCCTCCCGACATCCGCTTCCCGCCGCCGAGTTGCTACTTCGCGCGGCTTCGGCGCGGCCAGAACGACCGCAACCGGCAACTCGCGGTCGGGGAGGGGCGAGGGCGGGCGATGTCGGCCGGGGGTGAGACGATCCGGACGACGGCACGGCACGGGGAGGGCGGCATGCGGGGCGAAGCGACGGTGCTGCACGCGGACCTCGACGCGTTCTACGCCTCGGTGGAGCAGCGGGATGCGCCCGCGCTGCGCGGGCGGCCCGTCATCGTCGGCGGCGGCGTCGTGCTGGCGGCGAGCTACGAGGCGAAGGCACGCGGCGTGCGCACCGCGATGGGCGGCCGCCAGGCGCGCGAGCTCTGCCCCGACGCCGTGGTCGTGCCCCCGCGCATGGAGGCGTACTCGCAGGCGAGCAAGGACGTCTTCGCCATCTTCCGCGACACCACGCCGCTCGTCGAAGGGCTCTCTATCGACGAGGCGTTCCTCGAGGTCGGGGGCCTCCGCCGCATCGCGGGCACCCCCACCGAGATCGGCGCGCGCTTGCGGGCGCGAGTGCGGACGGAGGTGGGACTGCCGATCTCGGTCGGCGTCGCTCGGACGAAATTCCTCGCCAAGGTCGCCAGCGCCGTCAGCAAGCCCGACGGGCTGCTCGTGGTCGAGCCCGAGCGCGAGGAGGCGTTTCTGCTCCCGCTGCCGGTCGAGCGCCTGTGGGGCGTGGGCGCGGTCACAGCAGAGAAGCTGCACCGCCTCGGCATCCGCACCGTCGGGCAGCTCGCCGAGCTCGAGGCAGCGACGGCCGAGCGGCTGCTGGGCAAGGCCGCCGGGGCGCACCTGCATGCACTCGCCCGGCTGCGGGATCCACGCCCCGTCGACACGACCCGGCGGCGCGGATCGATCGGCTCGCAGCGCGCGCTGGGCAACCGCCCGCGGACGGCCGACGAGCTCGACGTGATCCTCACCCAGATCGTGGACAGGCTGAGCGGGCGTCTCCGCGACAGGGATCGCGTCTGCCGCACCGTGGTGCTGCGGCTGCGATTCGGCGACTACGCCAAGGCGACGCGATCGCACAGCGTGCGGCATCCGACCGATCGCACGGCGACGCTGCTCTCGGTCGCGCGCGCGCTGCTCGCCGCGGCGCAGCCGGAGATCGAGCAGCGCGGCATCACCCTTATCGGCGTCTCGCTGTCTCAGCTGGGACGAGTCGACAGCATCCAGCCCGAGTTGCCGATCGACTGGGACGACGGCGCCCGCCTCGACACGGTGCTCGACGCGGTCCGAGATCGGTTCGGCGCGGCATCCGTCTCACGCGCGGCGCAGCTCGGCCGGGACCCCGGCTGGTCGACCCCCGTCCTCCCCGAGCACGAGTAGCCCGCGCGGGGGGTCACTCGCGGCGGTGGTAGCCGGCGTCGCGGTGCTGGGTCATGACCGGAACCGCGACGGCCGCCGAGATGCAGAGCACGCCGGCGATGAAGATCAGGCCGGGGAGCACCGGCGACGCGAACGAGGCGCCGACGAGGTACATGCCGCCGAGCAGCAGGATGGCGTAGAGGGCGAAGAGCATGGTCCACCTCCGGGATCGACACCCCCTTCCTACTCCCGTTCGGCGCCCAGCGCGCCGGGGTTGACGCGGAGCGCCCAGGGCGTCTCGGCAGTGGCGTGCGCGGCGCCGGCACGTGAGAATGTGGCGCATGAGACTCGTGCAGATCGCGCAGCACGCCGACGACCTCTCGCGGGCCGCCGACTTCTACACCGTCCTCCTCGGGGCCGGCCCGACGGCGACGTTCGATCCGCCGGGACTGGTGTTCTTCGACCTCGACGGCGTGCGGCTGCTGCTCGACCGGAGTGCGCCGTCGTCGCTGATCTACCTCCACGTCGACAATGTGCACGAAGCCCTCGAGCGACTCGACGGACTCGCCGAGGTCGTCTCGCACCCCCACGTGATCTTCACGCACGAAGGCGACAGGCTCGGGCCCGACGGTCACCAGGAGTGGCAGGCGTTCGTCCGCGACTCCGAGGGCAACACCGTCGGCCTGATCGCCTTCCAGCGGCCCTGACGCGCCGCGGGTCACCGAACGAGGAGAATGAGCGAGTGGATGCCGCGTTCCCAGCCTTGACCGAGATGCCCGCGCCGCAGTTCGTGATGTCTGCCGAGGGGCATCGCATCGCGACCTACAGCTGGGGCGACGACGACGCGCCGACAGTGCTGTGCGTGCACGGCTTCGCGTCGAGCTGCCGCGACAACTGGGTGAACACGGGGTGGGTGCGAGACCTCACGCGTGGCGGATTCCGGGTGCTCGGCGTCGATCAGCGGGGCCACGGCGCGAGTGACAAGCCGCACGAGCCGGAGGCGTACGGCATGGATGCGCTCACGGCCGACCTGGTCGCGGTCCTCGACACCTATCTCCTGGACTCGGTGCGGTACGCGGGCTACTCGCTCGGCGCGCGGGTCGGCTGGCAGCTCGCCGTCAACGCACCGGAGCACGTGGAGCGGGCTGTGCTCGGCGGCATCCCCGACGGCCGGCCGCTGGCGCGGCTGCAGATCGAGCAGGCCCGCGCGTACGCCGAGCGCGGGACGCCCGTCGAGGATCAGGTCACGCGCAACTACGTGACGCTCGCCGAACGGGTCCCTGGCAACGACCTGCGGGCGCTCGTCGCGCTCGCCGAGGGCATGCGCCTGGGCGACGCGGACCCCGACCCGGCGCGTCCGCCGCAGCAGACCGTGCTCTTCGCCACCGGCTCCGAGGACGCGATCCTCGAGCGCTCCCGCGGCCTTGCAGCCGCGACACCGCACGGCGAGTTCGTCGAGCTGCCCGGTCGGCATCACTTCAACGCGCCCGGCTCGCGCGACTTCCGGCGTGCGGCCCTGGAGTTCTTCGGCTCGGCCGGCTGATCGGCGCGGCCGTCAGTCCGGCAGCCCCCAGAACGGTCCGCGCAGGCCGACCTCGGCGAAATACGCCTTCGCCTCGGCCGGCTCCCGGCGGGTGTACGGCGACGACAGCCGACCGTCGTACCAGTGCGCCGCGAGGCGCCAGAGCGTCGCGAGATCGAACACGGACCCGCGCGCCTGCCCGGTGCGGGTGAGCCAGTCGTCGATGCACGTCTCACCGCAGAAGATGCGCTGATTTCCGCACGTGTGCACCACGTCGTCCCAGACGTGGGCGGCGGGCACGAGGAAGTGCGCCAGCTGGTCGCCGGACGGCGGTCCTTCCGAGGTCACCACCCAGGCGTGTGCGCGGTGACACGCGGGGCACGTCGTCGCAACGAGAACCTCGGGTTCGCCCCGGACGAGGTTCGGGATCGCGAACGAGTCCCACGCGCAGCCGCCCCACCACAGCGTGTCGCGGCCTTTGACGGAGAAGTGCAGATCGATCGAGGCGAACGGGTGCGCCAGGACGATGTCGCCGCGCGCATCGAGGACGAGGTGCCTCGTCTCGGCCAGGATCCGCACCGCGCACTCGACCTCGGCGACGGAGATGCCGGTGGTGGCGACGACCGCCTCCCGCGACGGCGGTCGCCCGTCCTCGGCGAAGCCGCGGTAGATCGCGAGCCGCACGCGCTCAACGGCATCCGTTCCCGGATCGTCGTCCTCATCGCCCATGGCTGAAGCGTACGCCCGTGTCGAACGCGGCACTGTGGTGCTCCGAACGTCGGCGGGAGAGGCATCCTGCTCATCTCGATGTGATCACGGGGCGCAGTCTGCGCGGCCGACGGCGTAGCCTGAGAGAGTGAGCGCCTACGTCTCGGCGTTCGAGTTGTTCTCCATCGGCGTAGGACCCTCGAGCTCCCACACGGTCGGACCCATGCGGGCCGCCCTCGACTTCGTCGTCCGTCTGCGCGCCGAGGGGCTGCTCGATCAGGTCAGACGGGTGACCTGCACCCTGTACGGCTCGCTCGGCGCCACCGGCATCGGCCACGGCACGCCGGATGCGGTCGTCGCCGGCCTCATGGCGCTCGAGCCCGAGACGGTCGACCCCGACGTGGTGCGCGCGGCATGGAGTGCGTGGCCGGACGGTCGCGACCTGCCCCTCGGCGGCACCCGCGCCGTGGCGTTCTCGAAGGACGACATCGCCTTCCGCCCGCGCACGAGGCTCCCCGGTCACCCGAACGCGATGACGCTCGAGGCGTGGGCGGCGCCGGCGGCCGGGCCCGCCCGGCAGGCGGTCGCGGACGCGGCATCCGCGGTCCGCGAGACGGGCACCGCGCGCCCCGCTCGGGACGTGCCGGCGATCGCCGACGACACCGGGCTGCTGCTGCGCGAGACGTACTACTCCGTCGGCGGAGGCTTCATCCGCCGCGACGGGGAACCGCCGCGCGTGCAATCTCGGGGCTATCGGTTCGACTACGGCACCGCGGAGGAGCTCCTCGCCCTGTGTGACGAGCACGGGCTCACGATCGCCGAGCTCGCGCGCATGAACGAGGAGGCGCTGCGCGACGACGAGGAGATCGCCGCCGGGCTCGACGCGATCTGGGACACGATGGCCGCGTGCGTCGACGCCGGTCTCCACGCCGACGGCGTTCTCCCCGGGATGCTGCAGGTCCGGCGTCGCGCCGGCGCCATCCGGCTGCAGTTGGAGGATGCCGAGGCCGACGGACGTCGCGAGCTCCCGGGCGAGTGGCTCGGCGCCTTCGCGCTGGCGGTGAACGAGGAGAACGCCGCGGGCGGGAGGGTTGTCACCGCTCCGACGAACGGCGCGGCCGGCATCCTTCCCGCGGTCGCGATGTACTGGTGGCGATTCCTCGCGGACTCCGGACTCGGTGCGGGCAACGCCGTGACGCCGTACGGAGAGCTGGTCGGAAGCGCTCTGCTCGGCTACGACGGTCACGCCGCGGCGCCGGAGGAGGCGGCCGCGTGGGACGAGGCATCCGTCGCCGAAGCCAACCGCCGGCGCGGCATCCGTCGCTTCCTGCTCACCGCCACCGCGCTGGGTTCTCTCTTCAAGGCGAATGCCTCGATCTCGGGCGCCGAAGGCGGATGCCAGGCCGAGGTCGGCTCGGCGTGTGCGATGGCGGCCGGTGGCCTGACGGCCGTGATGGGCGGCACCAACCGTCAGATCGAGAATGCCGCCGAGATCGCCATGGAGCACCACCTCGGACTGACGTGCGACCCCGTCGGCGGGCTGGTGCAGATCCCCTGCATCGAGCGCAATGCGATCGCGGCCTCGACCGCCGTCACGGCCGCCCGCCTCGCCCTGCGTGGAGACGGGAGCCACTACGTCTCGCTCGACACCGTTGTCGAGACGATGCGGCAGACCGGCATCGACATGTCGCACAAGTACAAGGAGACGAGCGAGGGCGGCCTCGCGGTGAACGTCATCGAGTGCTGACGAATCTGGCACTCTCCGGGGTCGAGTGCTAATCTGGAATCAGTTGAGTCGAGTCGACTCAACTCTACGATTCGAGAGGAGATCACCATGGCCACCTACGACCCGTTCCGCGAATTCGACCGGCTGGCGTCGAGTCTTCTCGACCCGCGCCGGGGTCCGCGCATCATGCCGATGGACCTGTACCGCGACGGCGACCACTACGTCCTGACCGCCGACCTGCCCGGCATCGACCCGGGCTCGGTCGACATCGACGTCGACGGTCAGCTGCTCACGATCCGCGCCGAGCGCTCCGTCCCGACGGGCGAGGGCGTGAAGTGGATCACGCGGGAGCGCGAGGGTGCCAGCTTCCTGCGCCAGCTCAGCCTCGGGCAGGGCGTCGACACCGAGCGCATCTCGGCGAGCTACGACAACGGCGTGCTGAGCGTCACCATCCCGGTCAGCGAGAAGGCGAAGCCGCGCAAGATCGAGGTCAGCGCTCCCGGTCAGTCGCAGGTCCTGCGCACCCACGAGAGCAATGAGGAGCCGCAGCGCATCGAGCAGTGAGCCGCGGGCTCCGAGCAGGTCGGAGCCGATCCGAGTCGCCCCGCGTCGTCCCGACCGGGGCGACTCGGCGTTCGAGGCGTCCTACCCGCCGCCCCGGCGGCCGCGCCGGACCCGTCCTATGGTCTCGCCGATCGCGACGGCCACCAGGAGCAGCGCCGCGAGCACCGTGAGCAGCAGCACGTCGAGCGTGCCGAGGGCGAGCGCGACAGCGGCGAGCGCCGCCAGCGCGAACAAGCCGACGACCTGCGCGCGTGGCCACCGCCTCTCGAGCCTGCGGCGGAACAGCACGGTGCCGGTGAGGAACAGGAGCGGGCCGCCGAGAACAGTGATGGTGGGTGCGAGGCCGTGAGCGTGCGGATGCGACAGCGCCTCTTTGTCGCCGACGCTGAGCAGCACCAGCCCGGCGATGATCGCGAGGTGGATCCAGGTGTACGCGGTGCGGGCGAGCCGGCCCGGTTCGTCCGACGCCTCGATCGCCTCGGAGCCGATCCGCTCGCCGTGATCGAAATAGATCCACCAGGTGGCGGCCGCGGCGACGAACGCCGAGGCCATCGCGATGACCGACTCGGGCGACGACTCCTTCGCCGTGAAGGCGAATCCGGTGACCAGGAGGCTCTCGCCGAGGGTGATCAGCACGAACAGCGCGGTCCGCTCCGCGATGTGCGGCCCGGAGAGGTCCCACGCGCCGATCAGCACGCGCCCGTGCCGCGGCACCGGATAGCCGAGCACGGTCCCGAGCAGCTCGAGTCCGAGTGCCGCGAGCCAGAACGGCAGCTGCCAGGGGAGCGGCAGCAGCGCGCCGACGATCCACAGCACGGCTCCGCCCGCGGTCCAGACGAGCACGCGGACGAAGTCCTTCGACACCTCGCGGTCGTGACGCGCCGTCGCCCACACGATGAACCCCGTGCGGCCCACCTGAAGCACGACGTAGGCGATCGCGAACGCCCACGCGCGGTCGCCGAACGCCTCGGCGATCGACACGCTGAGCACGAGGGCGAGGAAGGCCAGTGCGATGACCGCGCCCCGCACGGGGAGCTTCGCCGGGTCGAGCCAGTTGGTGACCCAGGTGGTTGAGACCCAGGCCCACCACAGCGCGCACACCATGATGACGCCCTCGAGCACGCCGACCGGCGTCTGGTTCTCGTACAGGTAGGCCGACAGCTGCGTCAGGGCGAACACGAACACGAGGTCGAAGAACAGCTCGACGTACGTGACCCGGTCGGCCCGCGGAGAGTCGGTCGGTCGCATCACGTCGCGGATCATCCCGAAGGCCATGGCTCATCTTGGCACCCCGCCCGCCGAGGGCGGCGCGCCGGTCGTAGGCTGTGGCCGTGGCCGAGTACGTGGTTCCCGCGCCGAAGCGCCGTCGCGGCCGACCGCGCACGGGAGAGTCCGACGCCCGCGACCGGATCATGGCCGCGGCGGTCGAGGAGTTCGCCGAGGCCGGCTACGACGGCGCCACGATCCGGGGGATCGCCGCGCGCGCGGGCGTCGACTCCGCACTGGTCCACCACCACTTCGGCACCAAGGCCGATCTCTTCGGCGAGACGATCCAAGCGCCGATGCGCCCCGATCTCGCGCTTCCCGAGATCCTGGCCGGCCCTCGCGACCGGATCGGCGAGCGCATCGTGCGGTACATCCTCGAGACGTGGGAGCAGCCCGAGGTGCGACGGCGCGGAGTGGTCCTGCTGCGGAGCGCGATCGGCAACAAGCTCACGACGCCGCTGCTGGCAGGCTTCCTCTCCCGAGAGCTGCTCTCGCGCATCGCCCGATCGCTCGACACCGCCGACGCCGATCTGCGAGCGGCACTCGCCGCTTCGCAGATCGCGGGCCTGCTGATCGCGCGCTACGTCCTGCGGCTGCCCGCGCTGGCCGAGGCATCCGTCGATGACCTCGTCGACCGCATCGGCCCCACCATCCAGCGCTACCTCCTCGGCTGAGGCCGCTCTCGCCCGGCAGATCCCTTGACCCCGGCCCGCACGAGGCGAATAATTCATCGAGTGATGAATAAATCGTCCGGCGTCGCGGTCGAGGTCCGCGGGCTCCATGTGCGGCGCGGCCGCACCGAGGTGTTCACGAGCCTCGACTTCGACATCCCGCGCGGCCAGATCACCGGCCTCATGGGACCCTCGGGCTGCGGCAAGACGACGCTCATGCGCTCGATCGTCGGCGTGCAGAAGGTCGACGGCGGCACCGTGACCGTCCTCGGAGACCCTGCCGGAACTTCGGCGCAACGCCGTCGCGTGGCCTATGACACGCAGGCCGCGTCGGTCTACGGCGACCTCACGATCGAGCAGAACCTCCGGTACTTCGCGCGCATCATCGGTGCGCCGCGATCCGACGTCGACCGCGTCATCGAGCAGGTCGGACTCGCCGGTCAGGCGCGGCAGACCGTCGACTCGCTCAGCGGAGGCCAGGAGAGCCGGGTGTCCCTGGCGGTCGCCATGCTGGGCGACCCCGAGCTGCTCGTGCTCGACGAGCCCACGGTCGGACTTGATCCGGTGCTGCGCGCCGAGCTGTGGGACCTCTTCCGGGGCCTCGCCGCCGACGGCGCCACGATCGTCGTCAGCAGTCACGTGATGGATGAGGCGCTGCGCTGCGACCGCCTCATCCTCATGCGCGCCGGCCGGATCATCGCCGACACCACACCCGACGGCCTGCTCGCAGACACCGGCGAGACGGATCCGGATGCCGCGTTCCTGCGCCTCATCGAGCGCGACGTCGCTGCGGCGGGGCATCGACCATCCAGCCGCCGCGAAGCCCGAGAGGAGACGGGCGAATGAACGGCGTCCGCACGCTCGCGACGGCGGCAAGGATTCTGCGCCAGCTCAGTCACGACCCGCGATCGATCGCGCTCATGCTGATCGCGCCCAGCCTGCTCGTGGGCCTGTTCGCGTGGCTGTTCAGCGAGCAGGACGGCGTCTTCGACATCTACGGCCCGCCGATCCTGGCGCTCTTCCCCTTCATCATCATGTTCCTGATCACGTCGATCACGACCCTCCGGGAGCGGCGGTCCGGAACGCTCGAGCGCCTGATGACCACTCCGCTCGGCAAGGCGGACTTCATCGTCGGCTACGCGCTCGCGTTCGGGCTGATGGCGATGCTGCAGGCCGTGGTGACCGTGTCGTTCGCCGTGTGGGTGTGCGGTCTCGAGACGGACGGCCCGGTGTGGCAGCTCGGCCTCGTCGCCGTCACGGACGCGATCCTGGGCATGGCGCTGGGGCTTCTCGCGAGCGCGTTCGCGCGCACCGAGTTCCAGGCCGTGCAGTTCATGCCGTTGATCGTGTTCCCGCAGATCCTGCTCGGCGGTCTGTTCATGCCACGGGACGAGATGCCCGAGGCGCTCGAGGCGATCAGCAACTGGCTGCCGCTGAGCTACGCGATCGACGCGATCAACGCCGTGACAGCGGGCGACGAGGGGTGGGACGTCTACGGTCCGCTCCTGATCGTCGGCGCCTTCCTGCTCGGCGCGCTGATCCTCGCGTCGCTGACGCTCCGCCGGCGCACGCCGTGACCGTGTGGGCCGCAGGCGGCTGACCGCCGGGCTAGCAGCCGGGCTGCTTCTTGCGCAGCTTCACGGTCAGGTCGCGCAGCTGTGAGAGCTCCTCGTCGCTGAGGAGCGACATCCGCTCGGCGATCGCGCGTCCGTGGGCGCTCGCGAGCCGGCGGAACAGGGCGGCTCCGGCATCCGTCGCCCGCACCAGCGCACCGCGGCCGTCGTCGGGATCGGCGCACTTCGCGATGAGTCCGCGCGCGGCCATGCGGTCCACGAGGCGGGAGACGCTCGGCTGGCTGATGAGCATGTTGGCGGTGACGTCGCGCAGGCGCGCGGTCATGTTCTCTCCGCGCGTGACCGTGAGCAGCACGTCGTACTCGGCCTGGCTGAGGGTGTCTTCGTGGAAGTCGTCGTTGATGTCGTCGAAGACCTCGTGCTGCGCACGGAACAGGCTTTCCCATGCGTCGATGGCGAGGCGGCGATCCGTCATAGCGACAAGAGTACGACCAAAGCGGACCCCTAGGCTGGGCGCATGGCGACAGTCCGGTCCGTGTCTCGGCGCGCCCGCGCGCTGGTGGTCGTCGCGCTCGCGCTGGTGCTCGGGTTCGGCTTCGCGGTGGAGCCCGTCGCCGGGGAGCGGATGCCTCGTGCCCTCGCGGACGTGAACGACTTCGCGTTCGAGAGCCTCGACGTCGCGTACGAGCTGGGGCGCGCGGACGACGGCACCAGCACGCTCACGGTGGTCGAGACGTTCGTCGCCGTCTTCCCCGAGTTCGACCAGAACCGCGGCATGCAGCGCCGCATCCCCGACGCATACCTCGGTGCGCCGCTGCATCCCCGTCTGGTCTCGATCACCGACGGCGAGGGGAACCCGCGCGAGTCCGAAGCCGAGTCGGACGAGGACTATTACGTCATGACCTCGCGAGCGGGCGACTTCGTCCACGGCCGCCAGACGTACGTGTTCACCTACACGCTCGAGAACGTCACCCGGCACTTCGCCGACACCGCCTCCGACGAGTTCTACTGGAACGTGAACGGCACGGAGTGGTCGCAGCCGTTCGGCCGCGTCACGGCGACCGTGCGGATGTCGCCCGATCTCGCCGACGCGCGTACGGGTGCGCAGACCTGCTACGTCGGGTACGAGGGATCCTCGGATCCGTGCGCCATGCTCGCGGAGGTCGGCGACGCCGAGATCGAGGCGACCGCCGGTCCCGTGCTGCCGTACCAGACCATGACGATCGCGATCGGGTTCGATCCCGCCACGTTCGAGGAGTTCGACGCGTCGTACTTCGCGTCGCCGTGGGGGTGGCTGCAGGCGGTCGCGGCCCTCGGTCTGGTCGGAGCGGTCGTGTGGGCGCTCGTCGTGCGCCGCCGGAAGCTGCGCGACGAGCCCGGCCGCCCCGTGATCATCGCCGAGTACACCCCGCCGCGCATGGTCGACGCGCTCGAGGCGGCCGTCATGCTCGGACTCACCACCAAGGCGATCCCGGCCGAGGTCCTCGAACAGGCCGTCGCCGGCAGCATCCGGATCGTCGAGGGCGAGCGGCGGTTCTGGGGCGGGGTGAAGCTGAAGGCGCAGCTGGTCGACCCGTCGAAGGCCGACGGCGATGGACGGATGCTGCTGGACGGCCTCTTCCCGGACGGCATGCCGGGCGACGAGTTCGAGTTCGGGAGGACGGACACCCGCTTCTCGGCCGCGGCGCAGGGCATCCTCAAGGCGGCGAACCAGGAGCTCGTCAACCGCCGGCTGCGTCGAGAGGTTCCGGCCCGGGTGCGGGTGTTCCCGCTGCTCGCGGCGATCGGCTCGACGGTGCTCGTGTTCCTGACGGGGTTCGCGGCGCTGGACGCGATGGTGCATCCTCTCGTGCCGATCCTCGTGATCGTCGGCTCGGTGCTGGGCACGATCGTCGTAGGGGCTCTGGTGTCCCGCAGGCCTCTGACCGCCCTCGGAGCGGAGACCCGCGACCACCTGCGCGGCCTGAAGGAGTTCATTGAGTGGGCCGAGGCCGACCGTATCCGCATGCTGCAATCCCCGCAGGGCGCTGAGCGCGTGCAGGTCGACACCACCGATCGGGGCGTGATGCTCCGCCTGTACGAGTCCCTCCTGCCGTACGCCGTGGTCTTCGGGCAGGAGAAGGACTGGGCGAAGGAGCTCGCGGTGCTCTACGGAGCGGGCGCATCGCCCGTCTGGTACGCCGGCAGCGGCGGATTCGACGCCTCGTCGTTCTCATCGGGGATCTCGACCCTCTCGGCGAGCACCGCATCGTCGTCGTCCACCTCGGGCGGTTCGAGCGGCGGTGGCTCCGCCGGCGGCGGCGGAGGCGGAGGCGGCGGCGGGGGCGTCTGAGCGCACGCGGGCGATCCGGCCGCGGCCGAGGTCAGAAGGGCGGTGGGTCGGCCGAGGTGCGGAACCGCACGGTCCCCGGGGGCTCGTCGACGTGCACCCGACCGATCGGGCTGGTCCATTCGAGGGTTCCGTCCGGGCGCTGGAGCACAGTCCAGTCGGAGGAGTGCTTGAGGGAGTGGTGTCGCCGGCAGAGGTGCGCGAGATTGCAGGTCGCCGTCGCCCCGCCGCGTGCGGCATCGATCGTGTGATCGACATCGCACCTGTGGACGGGCATGCGGCACCCGGGGAACCGGCATCGGGCCTCGCGCGCGCGCCGCCGGCGCCGCGGCGCCTGCCGCGGGGCCCGACCGGGGGGCCCGCGGTG
>NZ_JAYRDE010000045.1:21524-22307 GCF_041909575.1 Microbacterium sp.
CGGCATCGCTCGTCGCGCGCTCGCAGCAGGCGGCGCTGCTCCTCGCTCGGACGGTAGCGGTCGACCGCGAGGACCGCTCCCGAGACCGGATTCGTGAGGATGCGATCCCATCCGGCAGCCGTGCCCGCGAGGCATCGGGCCGTCGCGATGTCGATGGGTGCGCGGCCCACGAGCTCAGCCGGCCCCGCGACGAGTGGCGCCGCAGAGCCGTGCTCGGCACTGCCGGAGTCGACCGGGTCGCCGTCGCTCACACCCGTGCCGCGCAGAAGCGTCAGTGCCGGGACGACGACTTGCACCGTCGCGACGATCGGATCGGCCGAGCGTGGCACCGCCGTCGGATCGGCGGTGAGCAGGAGGTCGGCGAGCACGTCGGCGCGAAGCTGTTCCACCGTGCGGGCGTCGCCGTCGGCCCGGGTGGCGCTGTCGGGCTCCACCGCCGCCTCGCGTGCGTCGATCACCGAGTGGGCGAATCTCGTGAGCCGGTCACGGATCGCGTGCGCGATGGCTGCGGGAAGGGTGGCGATGAGCTGCGCCATGCCGTCGTCGATATCCTGCACCCACACGCCACGCCCCTCCTTCGCCTCGAAGTGACGCTGGTCCACTGACCGGGGATCGAGCCGAGCGGCGAGCGAGCGCAGCAGGGGACGAAGCCGCCCGGGCGTCTCGCGCTCGGCGAGGGCGACGGCCGCGCGCTCGAAATCGGCGCGGGCCGCGGCATCCGTCATCGCCCCACCGGTCTCGAGGATCACCGCCACGTGCAACCGCTCGATGCGCCCCGCGCCC
>NZ_JAYRDE010000046.1:0-22208 GCF_041909575.1 Microbacterium sp.
GACGGCGGTCGAGGTCGACATCGACGATTCCGCGGGCGTCCGCGGCATCCGTTTCCACTCGCACGACGGGGAGCTCACCCGCCCCGCCCGGTGGGAATCCGCGTCGCGCCTCACGCTCCGTCGCGCACTCGACGCGATCGCGGGGCACGCGCTGACCGACCTCGCGGATCTCGACCACGACCGCGGGGTTGCCGAGGCACTGCTGGATTCACCGGCACCATAACCGAGGTCGATGCCGGGCATAGGGATGATCCGCTTCCCTGATGCCGGACTTCCGTCGGATAGTGGAAGAAGGGTCGGGAACGTCCGCCCCTCCGGAAAGGATCGAAGATGATCAAGCTGCTGTCCCACCTCTCGTTCGTCGCGATCACGACGCCGGACGTCGAGGCATCCGTCGACTTCTACGTCAACCAGGTCGGACTGGTCGAGGTCGACCGCGAGGACGACCGTGTCTACCTCCGCTGCTGGGGCGACTACTACAAGTACTCCGTCGTCGTGGTCAAGGGCGACGAGCCCGGCCTCGAGACGATGGCCTGGCGCACGTCGTCGGCGGAGGCACTGGAGGCCGCCGTCGAGAAGATCGAGGGCGCGGGCGTCACCGGTGAGTGGTTCGAGGGCAACGGCATCGGCCGCGCCTACCGCTTCACCGGCCCGTTCGGCCACCACATGACCCTCCACTGGGACGTCACGCGTCACCACGACACCGAGGGGGACGCCGCGTCGATCTACCCCGACCGCCCCTCGCGCCGCAGCAAGGTCGCCGGCGCGCCCCGTCAGCTCGACCACGTGACCATCGCGACGAGCGATGTCGACGCCTTCGTCGCCTGGTACGTCGATGTGCTCGGGTTCCGCTTCATGGCGCGCACCGTGCTCGACGAGGCCCCCATCTCGGTGTTCTCCGTCCTCACGACGAACGAGAAGTCGCACGATCTCGGCGTCGTCCTCGACGGGTCGTCGCGGGCCGGCCGCGTGAACCACTACGCCTTCTGGGTCGACACGCGCGAGGAGCTGCTGATCGCGGCCGACCTCCTGGGCGAGAACGGCTATCCGATCGAGTATGGCCCGTCGATCCACGGCATCGGCGAGCAGAACTTCCTGTACTACCGCGAGCCCTCGAGCCTGCGGATCGAGCTCAACACCGGGGGCTACCGCAACTACGTGCCCGACTGGGAGGCCAACACCTGGAGGCCGTCGCAGGGCTCGAACAACTTCTACCGGAACAGCGTCATGCCCATGTCGATGACCGAGTCGTTCCCGCCCGCCGACGGTCCGAGCGCGACCGAAGAGGGCGTGCCCGACGAGATCAGGGACGCGCTCCTGAACCCGTACCAGAAGCACGGTCAGGGCTGACGCTTCGCGGGCGGCCTATGCTCCTCCTTGCCGGGCCGCCCGCGACACCATTCGCACGACGATGAGCGACGGGATGCAAGAACGATGACGACCACTGCAGGAATCACCGCGCCGTTCGCCGTGGCGCGCTTCCGCGAGGGCGACGCCACGCGCCTCGGACTGGTGGCGGGCGACCGCATCAGGGCACTGAGCGCAGAAGACCTCGGCGCCCCGACGCTCAACGAGTTCCTCGCCGACCCCGACTGGGACCGCCTCGCCGGCCTCGCCGCCGCGGACGGCGAGTGGATGCCGCTCGCCGGCATCACCCTGACGGCTCCCGTCGAGCCGCGCCAGGTGCTGCAGACGGGGGCGAACTACCGGCAGCACGTGATCGAGCTCGTGGCCGCCGGGCTCACGAACTCCGAGCGCACGCCGGAGCAGGCGCGCACCTACGCGGCGGACATGATGGATCACCGCCGCCGCGACGGGGAGCCCTACTTCTTCATCGGCCTGCCGGCGTGCGTCGTCGGCGACGATGTTCCGCTCACCCTCCCGGGCTACAGCAGCGTGCACGACTGGGAGCTCGAACTGGCCGTCGTCATCGGCCGAGAGGCCTTCCGCGTCTCGCGGGAGGACGCGCTGCAGCACGTCGCGGGCTACACGATCGTCAACGACATCACCACGCGCGACTACGTCTTCCGCAAGGACATGAAGGAGATCGGCACGGACTGGTACCGGGCCAAGAACGCCCCCGGGTTCCTCCCGACCGGGCCCTTCCTGGTGCCGGGGCCGTTCGTCGACGGGTCGGAGCTGAACGTCCGCCTCGAGCTGAACGGCGAGGTGATGCAGGATGCCTCGACCAGCGATCTGCTGTTCGACATCCCCGCGCTCATCTCCGGCGCCTCCCAGACCATGCCCCTTCTGCCCGGCGACCTGCTGCTCACCGGCAGCCCGGCGGGCAACGGCCAGCATTGGAAGAGGTTCCTCCGGGACGGCGACGTCATGACGGGCACCATCGAGGGCCTGGGCACCCAGGTCGTCCGCTGCGTCGCCGAGGAGGCCCGATGACCGCGCCGACCGAGAACCCGTCCGAGCTCGACCGCAGCGACCCCGCTGCCGAGGTCGCCGCGCGCGCCGCAGCGTTCCGCAATTGGGGGCGCTGGGGCGAGGACGACGTTCTGGGCACGCTGAACTTCATCGACTCCGCGAAGCGCGTCGCCGCGGCCGGGCTCGTGCGCGAGGGGCGCGTGATCTCCCTCGCGCAGTCCTTCGACACCGACGGACCCCAGAAGGGGTGGCGGCGCCGCACCAACCCGGTCCACACGATGACCGACACCGGAACCGATGCGGAGCGGGGGAATCAAGGCTTCCCGCACGGCATCGGCGGCGCGGACGACGTCATCGCCATGCCCCTCCAGTGCTCGACGCAGTGGGACGGGCTGGGCCACATCTTCGACCACGGAAACGCCTGGAACGGCCGGCGTGCGGGTGACGTCGTCACGAGCGACGGCGATCTCGTGACGGGCATCGAGCACGCGGCATCCGTCATCGTGTCCCGTGGCGTGCTCCTCGACCTCGGCCGCCACCTCCGCCCCGACACCGGCGAGCTCGAGGACGGCTACGCGATCACCGTCGCAGACCTCGAAGCCTGCATCGCCGCGCAGGGCGCGTCCAGCGCCGTCGGCCGCGGCGACATCGTGCTGGTGCGCACCGGGCAGTACGGCCGCACCCGCCGCGACGGGTGGGGCGACTACGCCGGGGGTCCGGCGCCCGGCCTCTCGCTGACCACGGCCGGCTGGCTCCATCGCACCGAGATCGCCGCGATCGCCACCGACACGTGGGGCTTCGAGGTGCGGCCCAACGAGTTCGACGCGCCCGCGTTCCAGCCGCTCCACCAGGTGGTGATCCCCAATATGGGGCTCACGATCGGCGAGATGTGGAACCTCGAGGAACTCGGCACGGCATGCGCCGAGCGCTCTCAGTGGGAGTTCCTGCTCTCGGCCGCGCCGCTGCCCATCACCGGCGCCGTCGGCTCGCCCATCAACCCCGTCGCGATCCTCTGATCCGCGAACGTCCACACCAGAACAGGGAGGTTCTGACATGACCGCAGTCTCGAAGGTCGCGATCGCCGGCGCCGGCGTCGTGGGACTGGCCGCCGCCATCCAGCTCGCCAAGGCCGGCGTCGAGGTCGATCTCTACGAGGCCAAGCCCGAGCTCAGCGCGCTCGGCTCCGGCATCTCGCTGCAGGGCAACGCACTGCGCGCGTTCGACGCACTCGGGGCGTGGGACGACATCAAGGCGGCGGGCTACCCCTTCGAGGGCCTGACCCTGCGCGCTCCCGGCCCCGATGCCCCCGTGGTCGCGAACCTGCCGGACGTCAAGACGGGCGGTCCGGACTATCCGGCGGCGATGGGGATGCCGCGCCCCGACCTGGCCCGGATCCTGCTCGCGCACGCCGAGCGTGCCGGTGCGACGGTGCACTTCGGGACGAAGGTCACCGGCCTCGACGCGCGCTCCAGCGACGGCGTCGAGGTGTTCGTCGACGAGAGGTCCGCCGGGGTGTACGACCTCCTCATCGGGGCGGACGGCCTGAATTCCGTCGTCAGGGGTCTCATCGGCATCGACACGGTCCCCGAGCCCAACGGCATGGGGATCTGGCGCACCTTCGTCTCGCGGCCGGCCGAGGTCGAGCGCACCGAGCTGTACTACGGCGGTCCGGTGTACATCGCCGGCTACACGCCCACGGGCGAGGACTCGATGTACGCCTTCCTCGTCGAGAAGTCGCAGGACCGCTTCGGCGTCTCCGACGCGGAGGCCACCTCGATCATGCTCGAGGAGTCGCGCGCCTACGGGGGACCGTGGAACTCCATCCGCGCCGATCTCGAGAAGGGCGCGCACGCCAACTACACCTGGTTCACGAAGCACATCGTCGAGGGACGCTGGAATCGCGGCCGGGTCGTGATCATCGGCGACGCGGCCCACTCGTGCCCTCCGACGATCGCGCAGGGCGCCGCCCAGGGTCTCGAGGACGCGGTTGTGCTCACCGAGCTGCTCGTCGCGCGCGACGCCGTCGACGAGGCGCTGTGGGACGAGTTCCACTCGCGCCGGGTGCCGCGGGCGACGGCCGTGGTCGAGGCATCCGCTCAGCTCGCGCAGTGGCAGATCGACGGCGACCGCGACGCCGACGCCGGCGGCCTCATCTTCGGCGTCGCCCAGCAGATGGCGCGTCCGGCATGATCACGGACGTCCACGCGCATCTCCTCCTGCCCCAGCTGCAGGCCGAGGTCGAGCGCCGCGCGCCGGAGCTCGTGGCGGCGGCAGCCGATCTCGAGCGCCGCCGCAACGGCGTCGAGAGCCTGCAGGCCTCGGGGGCGATGATCGGCTCCCGCATCCCGAAGCTGACCGATGTGCGCGCGCGACTCGCCGCGATGGACGAGCAGGGCGTCGACACCCAGTGGGTCAGCGTCTCGCCCAACCACTTCTATCCCTGGGCGCCGGAGGGTCTCGCGGTGTGGGTCGCGATGGAGACCAACCGCCTCATCGCCGAGCATGTCGCACAGGCGCCCGACCGTCTCGTCGGTCTCGGCGTCGTACCGCTGCAGCATCCGTCGCGCATCGTCGAGTACCTCGACGACGCGATCCTCGGGCGGGGCCTCGCCGGCGTCGAGATCTCGTCGTTCGCCGGGGACGTCGAGCTCTCCGATGAGCGGCTCGAGCCGTTCTGGGCACGCGCGGCAGAACTCGGCTGCGTCGTGTTCCTGCATCCGTTCGGCTGCAGCCTCGACGAGCGGCTCGACCGCTTCTACCTGTCGAACACCGTGGGGCAGCCGACCGAGAACGCGGTGGCGCTCTCGCACCTCATCTTCGCGGGCGTGCTCGACCGGCATCCGGGGCTCAAGATCGTCGCGGCGCACGGCGGTGGCTATCTGCCGTTCGCGATCGGGCGATCCGACCACGCGTGGCACGTGCGGCCGGAGGCGCGACGGTGCGAGCACGCGCCCTCGACCTATCTGCGCAAGCTGTGGTTCGACACGGTCGTGCACGACCCGATCGCCCTGCGGCACCTCGTGGAGGCGGCGGGCGGCAGCCGGGTGCTCCTCGGGAGCGACTTCCCCTTCGACATGGGTCTGGACGACCCCGTCACGGCGATCCGTTCGGCGGGACTTCCGGCCGAGGTCACCGCACGCATCCTCGGCGACAACGCCGCGGCGCTGCTCGGGAGCCTGGTGCGGGCATGAGGCTCGCGCGGTGGGCTGACGGCGCGGACCTCGGGGAGGGCTTCGTCATCGAAGACCGGGTCGTGCCGTTCCCGAACGGCCTGCGCGTCGCGCAGGTGCTCGAGCAGGGACTGTCCGCCGCGCGTCGGCTGTTCGAGCGCGTCGCGGGCGACGACGGCGTCCCGCTGGACCGGGTGCGGCTGCTCGCCCCGCTGGTCCCGGCATCCATCCGCGATTTCGTCGCCTTCGAAGAGCACGTCGAGGGGGTCAGCGCCGGAGTCGAGGGCACGAGCCACGTCGCCCCGGAGTGGTACGAGGCGCCGACCTTCTACTTCACGAATCCGCACACGGTCCTCGGTCCGGGCGAGGCGGTCGCGCCGCCCGTCACGCAGCGACTCGACTTCGAGCTCGAGCTCGCCGTTGTGATCGGCGGCGTCGAGGGATCCGACGGCCGCAACCTCGACCCCGCCTCCGCGGGCGCGCACATCTTCGGGTACACGATCATGAACGACTGGTCGGCGCGGGACCTGCAGGCGCGGGAGATGAAGGTGCGGCTCGGGCCGGCCAAGGGCAAGGACTTCGGGATGTCGCTCGGTCCGTGGATCGTCACCGCCGACGAGCTCGCGCCGTTCGAGGACGACGAGGGCTTCCTCGACGTGCGTGCCGAGGTGCGGGTCAACGACGAGCTCATCGGCTTCGATCTCGTGTCGAACGCCGGCTGGCCGTTTCCGGAGTTCGTGGCCTACGCCTCTCGCAACTCGCGAGTCGTCCCGGGGGATGTGCTCGGGTCGGGAACCGTCGGAAACGGCGGATGCCTCGGCGAGCTGTGGGGCCGCAACGGCGCCCTCGCGCCGCCCCCGCTCGCTCCGGGGGACGTCGTGCGGATGTCGATCGAGGGGATCGGCGAGCTGGTGAGCACGGTGGGGGCCACCGTCGATGCCCCCGGCGTTCCTCGCGCCCGCCCGCGTCCTCGGCACCGAACCCGCGGACTTTAGCTTCTTTTCGACTGAAGTGTGCTAGCATGGTCGTGACGTCGGGGCCTCCGGGTCCGTTCCCGGCTGCGAAGTCGCCGCCGGGGCACACACCGTCGCGTCGATGGCCCGATCGTTCGGGTGACCCGCGCATGCAGCTGTCTCCGGTGAGGCTCCGCCTCCTTGTCGTCTCCCTTCTCTCGGTGTCGTTCCTCGGCGCCCTCGATCACACCGTCGTGTCCACCTCCCTCGCGACCATCGCCGGCGACCTCGGGGCGCTCGAGCAGATGAGCTGGGTCGTCGTGGGCTACACCCTCTCCAGCACGGTCCTCCTCCCCGTGATCGGGAAGCTGGGGGATGCGATCGGCCCGCGGTCCGTGTTCCTCACGTCGCTCGTGGCGTTCCTCGCGGCGTCCGTGCTCTGCGGGTTCGCGCCCGACATGGGATGGCTCGTGGTGGCACGCGTGATCCAGGGCGCGACCTCGGCGGGGCTGCAGCTGATGTCGCAGACGATCCTGGCGCACGTCACGTCGCCCCGCGAGCGGCCGCGCTACATGGCGGTGATCGGAGCGGCATTCCCCATCGCCATCCTCATCGGCCCCGTCGTCGGCGGTCTGATCACCGACTACTGGGGCTGGCCGTGGGTGTTCTGGATCAACGTGCCGATCGGCCTCGCGGCGCTGGCGCTCGCCGTCGTCGTCGTCCCCCACATCGACCCCGCCCCCGCCCGGCGGTTCGACGTCGCGGGCTCGGTGACGTTCACGATCTCGCTCGTCGCCCTGGTGCTCGCCGTGTCGTGGGTGGGCGACCCGTCCGCCGCGCGCGCGGCGATGGTGTGCTTCCTGACCGCGGTGGTGTCGTTCGCGGCGTTCCTCCTGGTCGAGCTGCGCTCGCCGCAGCCGGTCGTGCCGCTGCGCCTGTTCCGCAACCGCACGATCGCCGCGGGACTCGCGCTGTCCGCGATCATCGGCATCGGGCTGTTCTCGGTGACGGCATACCTGCCGACCTACTTCCAGATGGCCTATCGCACGAGTGTCACCGTGTCGGGTCTCGTCCCCATCGCAACGGTCTTCGGGATGCTGGTGAGCAACCTCGTCACCGGCTGGATGGCCAGTCGTTCCGGGCGCTACCGGGTCTTCGCGATCTCGGGGACGATGCTCGCCGCCGTCGGGCTGTTCGTGATGGCGCTGCTGCCCGTCGGGCTCCCGCTGTGGGTGCCGATGGTCGTCATGTTCTTCGTCGGGGTCGGGACCGGAGCGTTCATGAGCCTCATCATCGCGGTCGTGCAGAGCGCGGTGCCGAAGACCCAGCTCGGTGCCGTGACCGCGTCGGTGAACCTCGTGCGGCAGGTGGGGGCGACGGTCACTACGGCCGTGATCGGCGGTGTCGTCGCGACGGGCGTCGCCGGGCTGCTGCCCGGAGGTCTCGACATCGCGACGCTCACTCCCCAGCTCGTCCACGCCGCGGATGTCGCCACCCAGGCGGAGGTCGCCGCCATCTACACGTCCGTGTTCGCCCCCGTCTTCATCGGCCTGGCGATCGCCTACGCCGTGGGTGTCGTCGCCGCCGTGCTCCTGCCCGCCGGCCGGCTCTCCGAAGAGCAGCCGGTCGCCGTCGACGCCCAGCCTCTGCCCGCGTGAGTTCTCGAGAAGGAGAGACCATGTCCACTGCCCCCCACGTCGTCGTCGTCGGCAGCGGTCCGATCGGATCCGCGTACGCCCGGACGATCCTCGAGGCGCACCCGACCGCGACGGTCACCATGTTCGAGGCAGGGCCGCAGCTCACCGACGTTCCGGGTGCGAGTGTGCGCAACATCGCCGACCCCGCGGCGAAGGAGCGGGCGCGCGAGATGTCGCAGGGCCCGCAGTCCGGCGCCCACCGTGCATCGCTGGGCATCCCGGAGGGGGCCGTCGTCGAGGGCATGTTCACCGCCCGCCAGGGCACGCACCTGCTCGACTTCGGCGGAGAGGGTTCAGCGCACGCGCCGACGTTCCCCGCTGTCGCCGCCGCCACCAACGTGGGTGGACAAGGCGCCCATTGGACGTGCGCCATCCCCCGCCCCGCGTTCAGCGAGAAGGTCTCGTTCATCCCCGACGGCGAGTGGGACGGGCTCATCGGCGCGGCCGAGTCGCTGCTGCACGCGCAGAGCGCGGCCTTCGCCGACTCCGCGATCGGCGGTGCCATCCGCACGCTCCTCGAGGGCGAGTTCGCGGCCGAGCTGCCGGAGGGCTACGGAGTCGGCACCCTGCCGGTCGCGGGCGACCCCCAGCCCGACGGCTCGATGCGCTGGGCGGGCGCCGACGTCGTGCTCGGCCCGCTGATCGACGGCGGCGAGGAGGCCGACCGCTTCGAGCTGCGGGACCTGCACTTCGTCCGGCGCATCGAGCACGAATCCGGCCGTGCGACCGGCGTCGTGGTCGAGGACCTGCGCACGCGGACGGTGACGACGGTGCCGGCCGATGTCGTGGTGGTCGCGGCGGACGCTTTCCGGTCACCGCAGCTGCTCTGGGCATCCGGCATCCGTCCCACCGCACTCGGGCGCTACCTCACCGAGCACCACGTGGTGATCTGCACGGTCGCCCTCGACGGAGATCGCATGGGCGCGCTCGTCACCGACGACGAACTGGCCGCCGAGCTCGCGCGCCGCGCGCAGCACGCGGCCGATCCCGTGGCGGCGGTCAACCGCATCCCGTTCTCCGAGCCCGGCCACCCCTTCTCGCTGCAGGTCATGTACGCGGAGAACCCGCCCTTCCAGCTCGACCACTCGCATCCCCAGGCCGGCAATCGGTGGGGGTACGTGAACATGGGATACGGCGTGCGCAAGCATCCGCGCGCAGAGGACGGCGTGACGTTCTCGGACGACGAGCTGGACTACCGCGGACTCCCGAACATGACCATCGAGTACGAGCTCACCGACGTCGAGAATCGCGAGATCGCGGAGGCGACGGAGCGGCTCCGTCGTGCCGGCGGCGCGCTCGGCACATTCGTCGCCCAGCCCCGCCTGCTCCCGAACGGATCGAGCCTGCACTACATGGGCACCATGCGCATGGGGGAGGCCGACGACGGCACCTCGGTCGCCGACCCGTACTCGCGCGTGTGGGGATTCGAGAACCTCGTGGTCGGGGGCAATGCGCTCATTCCGACCGCGAACACAATGAACCCGACGCTGATGAGCGTCGCCATCGCGGTCCGCGGAGCGCGGGCGGTCGCGGCGGGGCTCGGAGCCGACGGGGCTCAGGAGTGACACCGGAGGAGCTCGGCGGCGCGCTTGCGACGGTCGTGCTGGTCGTGCCGTTCGCGGCGGCCTACGTCGGCAGCCTGCGCGGCGCTGCTCGGTTGAGCCGCACCGCGGTGTCCGCCCGGGTGCCCGCGCCGCCGTCCTCGCCGCCGCCCTCGCCGCGCCCAGACACGCCGCGCTAACATCCGGCGCTCCACCGCGCGAAAGTGCGCGCAAGGCGGGCGCGCGGGCGCACTTCGGCGCGGTGGAGCAGCGCCGAGCCGCGGCGGAGCACCGCCGCGCGAGCGCCAGGCCGTGGGCGACTCGATTCGGTGAGGACCGGGAGGCGATGGCCGGCCCTGGCCCCGCGCGGGGCGGGTAGCCTGGCGGGACCAGCATGAAGAGGACGCGCCATGGCCGATGACGATGATGTCGATCTGCTGATCGACTCGTGGTCGGACCGCCTCGAGAGCGTGGATCTGACCCCGCTCGACGTGATGTCGCGCCTTCGACGCGCGGCGATCGCCCTCGCCGAGGTGCGCCACGACGTCTTCAAGGAAGCCGGTCTCGGCGACGGCGAGTTCGAGGTGCTCGCCGCGCTGCGTCGCATCGACCCGCACGGCGTCGGCCCGACCCGGCTGCTCGCGCTCGTGACGTGCGACATCACCACGCTCAAGCGCCGGATCGCGCGGCTCCTGGGCCGCGGCCTGGTCAATCGCGAGAGCGCGTCGGACGGCGCTCGCGGCACCATCATCACGCTGACTCCGGCCGGGAGGACCCGCGTGGACGCCACCATGGCGAATCTCATCGCGCGTGAGCGGGAGATGCTCGCGCCGCTCTCCACCGACGACATGACCGGCCTCGAGCGGGGACTCCGTCAGCTCCTCGAGGGGGCCGAGCAATCGAAGAAGCGGCGGCTGGGGCCCGAGCGCTGAGCGTCACTCATAGGTGTCGGTCCACGCCGCGATGTCGACGCCGTGATTCTCGGGTGACGCGAGCGACCACCAGGCGGGGGCGTGCGCGTCGTCGACGAGCCTTCCGCCCGCGGCGAGTGCGGCATCCACTCGCGCCTGCGCCTGATCGGCGGGCACGAAGACGTCGAAGTGCGTGCGGCCCCGGGCGGGCGCATCCCCGGTGATCGGGTTGAATGCGAGCTGTGGTCCGCGACGGAGCGGGTCAGCGGCATCCGTGTCTCCAAGAGGCTCGTAGCCGAGCGCCGCCAGGAAGAAGGGTCGCGCGTCCGCCTCGGAGTGCTGGGCGACGTAGATGCCGATCGCCTGAGTGCGCGACGGATCGGCAGTCAGTCGCAGACTCGCCGCCTCGACCGATACGGCGGCCGCGAACGCCGGAGCGCCCGCGGGGATGCCTCCGGGCCAGCCCGGCACGCCCACGACGACGGCCTCGGGCCGCACGTCCACGTCGGGGAGCACGCCGAAGCGCTCGGCGGCGTCCACGATCGGTGCGACGAGGCTCGCCGCGTGCGCCAGAGAGGTCGCGAGGAACACCGCCTGCGGCCCGGTCTCGGTGACGCGCCAGTCGGCGACGCCCGCCGCCCGGTGGAACTCCGCGGCGGAGATCTCCGTGCTTCCGCCTGTCGAGTCATCCATGAGATATCCCTTTCGCCGTCGTCATTGGAGGCAGAACTCATTGCCCTCGGGATCGCGCAGCTGGTAGTAGAGCTCGGGCCACGGGCCCCATCGCTGGTCGACGAGCCGCACGACGTCCGCGCCGAGCGCCACCAGGCGATCCTTCTCGTCCTCGAGCTCCTGCCGTGTCGGCGGGTGTCCTGGCGTCGCCTGGATGTCGAGGTGCAGGCGATTGCGGTCGGTCTTGGGTGAAGGGGCGTGGTGGAAGAACAATCTCGGCCCGGAATCCTCCTCGGCGGGCTCGGCGACCGCCCGCTTGTCGAGGTCGGATTCGGTCAGTCCCGCGTCGAGGAGCCGGGTCTTCAGCGGCTCATCCCACTCCGCCACCGGATAGCGGAACACGCCCGCCCAGAACGCGGCGAGCTGGCGCGGATCGTCCGCATAGAACGTGATGTTGCCGAGCTTCGATGCCATGGCGGCCTCCTCGCGTCGGTATCGGCGTGCGGCAGACGCTACCCCACTGTCCCGACACGAGGACAGTGACGGATGCCGCGCTCAGCGCCGCACGGCGGCCATAGCGGTGCGTCCTCCGAAGAGGGGACACGATCCCTCGTCACGAGGACCCAGCTTTCAGGTCCCCCGGGGTAGAGGAAATTCAGTGCAGGAATTTCTCCAATCGAACCGCGGAAGCGGTCGTCCCAATGATGGAGCGAAGACATGACACAACAATCGAAGTTGCTTGCCGGGATGTGCCTTGCCGTGGTGCTTGTGCTTTCCGGGGGTGTGGCCAACGCCACCGACGGTCCTGAATCGCCCGAGCTGAAGGCTGCGAATGACATCGCTCGCCAGGTCGCTGCGGTAGCTCCGAGCGCTGGGAACGTCGCCGACACCGACCGCGCTGGAGGCACATCGCTTACGGTGACCGATTCCGTCACGGTGAAGGTAGCGCTCGCCTCCGCTAGCAAGATCGACGTGGCTGCAGATCGCGACGGGGACGGCACCCGCGCGACGATCACCTTGCCGGATGGATTCACGAGCGGCCCCGGTGTGATCGCCGATGACGGAAGCGTTGTGTTCAGGGGTGACGGCCTCGGCCACGGGTCGAGCGGGGATGCCATCGCCGTCCAGACGCTGCGGAGGCGTTGAAATGAACGTCGTGCTGGAAGTTGGCGGCGTCTACTTCCTGACCGTGATGTTCGGGGTCTGCGTCGGTGTCACCGTCGCGCTTGCTGACCGATGGCCTCAAACCCTCGCGAACATCGGGATCACGCTGGCGTTCCTCGTCGTGGCAGCGGCGGTCTCGGGCAGGTGGCCGTGGATGGTCCCGGCGTTTCTGGCTGCTGCAATCCTGACGATCGTCAGTGTCGAGGGTGCCCGGTTGCGAAATCATCCGATGCTCCAAGGTGTCGGATTCTGGCGCAGGACGGCCATGTGGATTCTCCATGGGAGGCGATTGGCTGAGACCGAGCACGCCGGCCCGTGACGCAAAGGGACGAGACGGATGCCGCGCTCAGCGCCGCACGGCGGCCAGGCGCCGCACCGCCTCGGTGATCGTCTCCGGGGCGCACGCGATGTTCATGCGCGCGTGGCCGATGCCCGGGCGGCCGAACGCCGGCCCGCTCATGAGCGCGACCCGCGCCTCGCGGCGAGCGACCACGGCGGGATCGTCCCCCCAGCCCAGCGCCGACATGTCGAGCCACGCGAGGAAGCCGGCGGACGGGCGGCGCAGCCGCACCGCAGGCAGCTGCTCGGCGAGCTCGCGCTCGAGGAGATCTAGGTTCGCCTGCAGCGACGCGATGGTGCCGTCGAGCCAGTCCCGCCCGTTCGCGAAGCCCTCGCGCGTGGCGATGAGGCCGAACTGCCCGGTGCGATACGTCACCTCGTCCGGCAGGCCGCGGACGAGGTCGGCCATCCCGTCGGACTCGGTGACGAAGAACGCCGTCTTCAGCCCGGCGAGGTTGAAGGCCTTGCTCCCCGACTCGGCGGAGATCCCGTGGGATCGGGCCTCGTCCGAGACTGAGAGGTAGGGCGTGAACGCGACGCCGTCGTGGGTGAGGGGCGCATGGATCTCGTCGGCCAGCACGAAGCCGTCGTGTCGGGCGACGACGGCGGCGAGGCGCTCGAGCGTCTCGCGATCGTGGACGAGCCCGACCGGGTTGTGCGGGCTGCACAGCAGCACGCCGGAGGCCCCGGCCTCGAGAGCGCGGTCGATGCCGTCGATGTCGAGCGAGAAGGCCGTGCCGTCATCGCGCAGCGGCACCTCGACCACGGATCCCCCGGCCTCGGGGATCAGGTCGTAGAACGGCGGATACACCGGCGGCGTGATGATCACGCCCCCGCCGGGACGGACGAGGCGACGTAGAGCCTCTGCGATCACGACCGAGACGTCGGTCGTCGTGCGCATGCGACGCACATCGGGAGTCCAGCCCCACCTCGCTGCGGCGAACTCGCTGAACGCGCGCGCGGCGCGCTCGTCGCGGTCGACGATGTAGCCGGTGTCGCCCAGGTCGACGGCCTCGTGCAGCGCGGCGGCGATGGCCGGTGCCAGCGGATAGTCCATCTCGGCGACGAACATCGGCAGCACGTCCTCCGGGTACGTCCGCCACTTCGCGCTCGTCCGGCGGCGCAGCGTCGACATCGGCTCGGCGGAGGTCGGACTCGTCATGGTCCCAGTGAACCATCCCGCGGGGCGTGCCCCCGTCGGCCGCCGCCCGTCGGCCGCCGCCCGCCGCGTACGCATACGCTCCCGCAACATCGCCCCCCGTGGACTGGTCGTGCCGGGACGCCCGAAGCCCCGGCGGAAGGGACCCGACATGACCGACCTCCCCATCACCCGTGGACGCGGCATCCGCCTGCTCGTGGCCGGCGCGATCGCCGCCGTCATCACCGCTCTCACGCTGGCCCCGCCTTCGATCGCCGCGCCCGTGCGCGGGATCGTGCTGCGCTCGCTCGTCGAGGTCGGTCAGCCGCTGGCCGCCGCGTCGCCCTTCCGCGGAGTGGACGACCTGCTCAACGTGCTCCTGTTTGTCCCGCTCGGCGCCACGCTCGCGCTGCTCCTCGGCCGGCGGCTGTGGTTGATCGCGATCGTGGCGGCGTTTGCCCTGTCGGTCGCGGTCGAGTTCGCCCAGCGCTCGATCCCGGGTCGCGTGCCCGACGGCGACGACGTGCTCTGGAACACGGTGGGGGCGGTGATCGGCGTGCTGGCGGTGACGATCCCGCGGGTCGTGGCCTCCGCGGCGGCGCGACGTCAGCGGGGGAGTGCGACGCGCACCTGAAGGCCGCCCTCGGCGGGTGCGCTCACGTCGAGGTCCCCGCGGTGGGCGCGCACGATCGACGCGCCGATCGCGAGCCCGAGACCGGATCCGTCGCCCGCCGCCCGCGTGCGACCCGCGCCGCGCACGAACGGCTCGGTCAGCGTGCCCACCACCGCCGGCGGAAGCGCCGGCCCGCCGTTCGCCACGACCAGCTCGACGCGCGCGCCGGGCGTCACCTCGACCCGCACCCAGCCCCCGTCGATGTTGTGCACCACGGCGTTGTGCACGAGGTTCGCCGTGAGGCGCTCGAGCAGTGTGCGATCACCGGTCACCGTGGCCGGCTCCAGCGACGTCGTGAAGCGGATGCCGCGCGCCGAGGCATCCGTCCGCTCGTCCTCGATCGCCTTGGCGACCAGAGCCGCGAGGTCGACAGTGGTGGCCTCGAGGGCGCCTCCGCGTCCGACGCGCGCGAGGGCGAGGAGGGCCTCGGTGGTCGCGATCGCCCGCTCGTTGGTGGCGCCCACCCGGCGCAGCACCTCGTCCACGTCGCGCCCGTCGGGGTCGGCCTGCGCGACCTCCACCATCGTGCGGATGATCGCGTGCGGGGTGCGCAGCTCGTGCGAGGCGTTCGCGGCGAAGCGTCGCTCCTCTTCGACGGTGTGCTCGACGCGGTCGAGCATGGCGTCGAGGGTGTCGGCGAGGTCGGTGAGCTCGTTGCCCGGACCCGGCAGCTCGACCCGCTGATCGAGCCGTCCGTCGCGCACGCGCCGCGCGGCCTCGGTGATCCGGTCGAGCGGGCGCAGGACGACGCCCGCGAGCAGCCAGCCGCCGACGAGGCCGAACACCACGAGCAGGCCCATCGCCCACCACGCGTAGCGCACGAACACCTCGAGGAGGTTCGTGCGATTGGGCGCCCAGCCGCCCCCCTCGACGGTGATGCTGCCCTCGGGCACGAAGCGCAGCAGGAGGAACCCGACGACGAACAGCGCGATCCCGGCCACCACGAGGAATCCGGCATAGCTCAGCGCGAGCTTCGCCCGCACCGACATCCCCCGCGGACGGCCGGTCACGCGCTCATCCGGTAGCCGACGCCGGGGACGGTCTCGATCACCCACGGCTCGCCGAGCCGCTTGCGCAGTGTCGAGATCGTGATGCGCACGGCGTTCGTGAAGGGGTCGGCGTTCTCGTCCCACGCGCGTTCGAGCAGATCCTCCGCCGATACGACTCCGCCGCCGGCCTCCATCAGCACGTCGAGCACCGCGAACTGCTTGCGCGTCAGCGCGATGTACCGGCCGTCGCGGAAGACCTCGCGGCGGAAGCGATCCAGCCGCACCGATCCGAGCTCGGCGACCGGCGGAGCGCCCTTCGCCGGGCGTCGGCCGAGCGCGCGCAGGCGCAGCACGAGCTCGCGCAGCGCGAAGGGCTTGGTGAGGTAGTCGTCGGCGCCGCTCTCGAATCCGGTCGCCTTGTCGTCGAGCCGGTCGGCGGCGGTGAGCATCAGGATGCGGGGGCTCTCGGGCCTGCCGGCGAGGCGGCGGGCGATCTCGTCGCCGTCGGGACCCGGGATGTCCCGGTCGAGCACCACCACGTCGTAGGAGTTCACGGCGAGCTGCTCGAGGGCGGTGTCGCCGTCCCCGGCGACGTCGGCCGCGATCGCCTCGAGGCGCAGCCCGTCGCGGATGGCCTCGGCGAGATAGAGCTCGTCCTCGACGATCAGCACCCGCATGCGCCCAGCCTAGGTCGCGGGCCATATTGCCGACGTATGCAGATTCGCGTACGCCCTCGCAACACGCGCCCGCGTGGGATGGGGACCATGCCGCACACCGCTCTCGCCCCCGCCGACGTCTTCGTGCGTCGGTCGAACCTGCGCCGGCTGGCGTTCCTGCTCCTCGGCGCGGGCGCCGCCGTGCTCCTGGCCGTGTTCGTGCTCGTCGGCGTGCGCACGGCGACAGCCGAGGCATCCGCTCCCTTCCTCCCCGACGCCTCCTCCGGACACGTCGCCGAGGGGACGGTGGTGACGCTGGCCGACGCCTCGCTTCCCGCCATCGCGAAACTGGATCCGGCCCTCCTGGAGGCGCTGCGCCTGGCGGAAGCGGATGCCCTGGCCGACGGCATCCGGTTCGAGGTGACGAGCGGCTGGCGGTCGGACCGCTACCAGCAGTGGCTCCTCGAGGACGCGATCGAGCGGTACGGGAGCGAGGAGACGGCGCGGCGCTTCGTCGCCACGCCCGACGCATCCCGCCACGTCACCGGCGACGCGGTCGACATCGTGCCCCTCGACGCCCAGCTCTGGCTGTCGCAGCACGGATGGCGGTACGGCCTGTGCCAGACCTACGCCAACGAGCGATGGCACTTCGAACTCGCGACCGCGCCGGGATCGACGTGCCCCGAGATGAAGGCGGATGCCGCGTCCTGAGCACCGCGGTCAGGCTGTGGCGCGCGGAGCCCCCGTCGAGCCGCGCACGATCAGCTGCGACTGGAGGGCCGGCGCCTCCTCGACCTCGCCGCCCGCCATCGCCTGTACGAGGAGGTCGACGGCGAGGGCGCCGCATCGCTCGATGGGCATCCGGACCGTGGTGAGGCCGGGCTTCACGGCACCGGCGAGTTCGATGTCGTCGATGCCGACGATGCTGATGTCCTCAGGGCAGCTGCGGCCGAGGTCGGCCATGCCCGCCTCGAGTCCGAGTGCGACGAGATCGTTGTACGCGATGACGGCGGTCGCGCCGCTCGCTGCCGCCGGCGCTGCCGCCGCGCGACCGCCCTGGATCGACGCCGCCTGGTGGCTGAGCGGTGTGAGCCGCACGCCGTACCGCTCGCAGGCGCGGGTGATCGTGTCGGCGCGCCGACCGTCTGCCCAGGAGCCGCGAGGCCCGGCGGCGTAGGCGATGTGGCGGTGGCCGAGGGCGACGAGATGCTCGACCGCCTGCTGCGGGCCGTGCTCGGTGTCCATCAGCACGCAGGGGGCGCCGTCGATCTGGCGATTCACCACCACGAACGGCGTACCGCCGACCAGGTCCAGCACTTCGTGGTCGGGAAGCCGGGGAGAGCACAGCAGTATGCCGTCGAGCTTGCGCGCGCGCTCGATCTGCTCTCGCTCGCGGCGCAGGTCCTCGTCGGCGTCGAAGAGCACCGTGCGGTGCCGCCCGTGCCAGGCCTGGCCGTGGATGGCCTTCAGCAGCGTCGCGTACACCGGGTTGGACACATCGGGCACGATCACGCCGATCGTGCGCGTCGCGACCGCTGCCTGCGGGTTGGCGTAGCCGAGGTCGTTCGCCGCCTGCAGCACGCGCTCGCGGGTGCCTGCGGCGAGGCGCTCGGGCTCACCGAATGCGCGGGACGCGGTGGCCACCGACACTCCGGCGCGCCGCGCCACGTCGGTGAGTGTCGCGGTCATGTCGCGTCCGATCCTCGAGGCCAGCTTCTCCATGATGGCGCATCGGCGACCCGGACAAGCTCTTGACAAACATTGTACAAGTGATTCACAATCCTTTGCATGGCGATCACCGAAGATCCTTCGTTCCCGTGCGAGGCCGCACGTCAGGGGGCGTGGGCATGACCAGCGACACCCCCCGGCTCGGGCGTTCCGTGCGTCCCGCCGTTCCCGTGGGCGGACCGCACCGGTCGGCGGGAATCCTCCACCTCGGGCTGGGCAGCTTCCACCGTGCGCACCAGGCGGTCTACACCGCAGCAGCGCTCGCCGCCGACGGAGTGGACCACTGGGGAATCGTCGGAGTCGCCTCCCGCTCGCGCAACGTCGTCGACGCGCTGCGCGCACAGGACATGCTCTACGCGGTCGCCGAGATCTCGCCCGAGGGCACGACGCTGTCGATCCCCGGCGTCCACACCGACGCGTTCGTCGGGAACGACGATCGCGCTCGCGTCGTGCGCACCATCGCCGATCCGGCAATCCGCATCGTGACCCTCACCGTCACCGAGAACGGCTACAGCTATTCCCCGTCGACGGGGAGCCTCGACGTGACCGACCCTGTCGTCATGTCGGACCTTCGCGGCGGAGACCCGCAGTCCACGATCGGCCAGCTTGCGCGAGGCATCCAGCAGCGGGCCGCGGCATCCGGCGCCCCGCTCACCGTGCTGAGCTGCGACAACCTCGCTGCGAACGGCTCGCACACGCGGCGGCTCGTGCGCGAATTCCTCCAGAGCCTTCCCGGCGCCGAGGCATCCGAAGCACTTGCGTATCTCGACGCGCACGTGTCGTTCCCGTCGAGCATGGTCGACCGCATCGTGCCCGCGACCACCCCTGGGCTGCGGGAGCGCGTCTCGGAGATGCTGGGAGCGAGGGACGACGTCCCGGTGCCCGCCGAGCCGTTCACCATGTGGGCGATCGAGGACGACTTCGCCGCCGGCCGGCCCGCATGGGAGGCCGGGGGAGCGGTCTTCAGCAACGAGGTCGGCCGCTACGAGGACATGAAGGTGCGCCTGCTCAACGGCACCCACTCGCTCATCGCCTACCTCGGCGCGCTCCACGGAGCCGAGACCATCCCCGACGCCGTCGGCATGGACGACATCGAGAGCGCGGCCCGCGTCGTGCTGGCCGACGAGTACCATCCCTCCCTCCAGATGCCGTCGGGCGTCGACTTCGCCGACTACGAGCGCGACCTCTTCCGGCGCTGGGACAACAGCGCCCTCGGCCACCGCACCACCCAGGTGGGCACCGACGGATCCGTCAAGCTCCGCCAGCGCATCCCCGAGCCGGCACTCCAGGCACTCGAGGGCGGGCGGATGCCGCACATGATCGCCCTCACGGTCGCCGGCTACCTCTCGTGCCTCGCGCCGCTCCCGGGATTCGAGCCCGGTCGCTTCGCCGACGAGATGACGGATGCCGCGCGCCCGCGCCTCACCGAGATCTCCGCGTCTGCCCGCAGCGGCGCCGAGGTGGCCGAGGCATCCATCACCGGCCTGCAGCTCTTCGGCGCGGCACTCGCCGAGCGCGACGACTTCGTCGCGCGGGTGGGGGAGCTCGTCGACACGATCGCCCGCGACGGCGTGCGCGCGGCCATCGGCGAGAGCTTGGCGGCCGCCGAGGCCCAGAGCACGCCGGCCCGGCGGGAGGTCTCCGCATGAGCTCGATCCACGAGGAGGGAGCGACGATGAAAGCGCTCGCGATCCACGGCAAGGAAGACATCCGCTGGGAGGACCGCCCTGTCCCGCAGCCCGGTGACGGCGAGGTTCGCCTGCGGGTGCAGTACGTCGGCATCTGCGGATCCGACCTGCACTACTACTTCCACGGCGTGAACGGCGAGTACGCCATCCGCGAGCCGCTCACGCCCGGCCACGAGCTGTCGGCCGTGGTCGACCTCGACCCGTCGGGCCGGCTCGCCGCAGGGACACCGGTGACGGTCCACCCCGCGCGCTACGGCCCGCCCGTCGCCGGGCTCGAGAGCCGCCCGCACCTCCGCCCCGGCGGCGACTACTTCGGCAGCGCAGCGACGAACCCGCACCGTCAGGGCGGCGCTGCAGAGTACCTCCTCGTCGAGGACCACATGATCCGCGTTCTGCCCGACGGGCTGCCGCTCGAGCGCGCGGCGCTTGCCGAGCCCCTCGCCGTCGCGCTGCACGCCGTCGCGCTCGCCGGCGACATCACCGGGAAGCGTGTGCTCGTCATCGGTGCCGGGCCGATCGGCCTGCTCGTCGTGGCAGCCGCCGCAGACGCCGGGGCGGCGGCGATCGGCGCGAGCGACCTGCGGCCCGAGCCGCTCGATCGCGCCGCGAGGCTCGGTGCCGCGGAACTCGTGCTCGTGGGTCGCGATGCGATCGACGACGAGTCGTACGACGTCGTCTTCGAGTGCTCCGGTGTCGCCGTGTCGCTGACGCAGTCCATCCGCGCCGCGCGACGCGCCGGAACGATCGTCCAGGTCGGGATGCTGCCCAACGCCGAGATCGGCGTGAACCTCGCCCCGATGCTCGGAAAGGAGCTGACGCTGCGCGGCGCGTTCCGCTTCTCGACCGAGATCGACGACGCCATCGCCCTGCTCGCGCGCTCCGACGCGCTCGACGAGGTCCTCTCGCACACCGTCGACGCCTCCGACGCGGTCGAAGCGTTCACGCTCGCCCGCGACTCCTCCGCATCCGCCAAGGTCCTCCTGCGGCTCTGACCCCTGCCCCCACCCAACGCTCACTCATCTACGAAGGAGTATTCATGAGCACTTCCGACATCCCCGACGTCGACGCCCCGGCGCCCCCGCCCACGGTCAAGCGGTCCACCGGAGACCTCGTCCGCGCCGCCATCTCGGGCTGGCTCGGCACGGCGCTGGAGTTCATGGACTTCCAGCTGTACTCGCTCGCCGGCGCTATCGTCTTCAGCCAGCTGTTCTTCGCCGGCGAGGAGGTCGGCATGGCCGTCGTCCTCGCGATGGCGACCTACGGTGTCGGCTACCTCGCCCGCCCACTGGGTGCGTGGTACTTCGGCCGCATGGGCGACAAGATCGGCCGCCGAAAGGTGCTGTTCTACACGATCCTCCTCATGGGCGCCGCGACCACCCTCATCGGCTTCCTGCCCACCTACGAGCAGGCGGGCATCATCGCGCCGATCATGCTGGTGATCCTGCGCCTGGCGCAGGGCTTCGGCGCCGGCGCGGAGATCTCGGGCGCGGGCGTCATGCTCGCGGAGTACGCCCCGACTCACCGACGCGGCATCATCGCCTCGCTCGTCGCGCTCGGCACGAACTGCGGCACGCTCTTCGCCTCGGCGATCTGGGCGATCCTCTTGGCCGTCATGGTCGAAGAGGACGTCATCGCGTGGGGGTGGCGCATCCCGTTCATCGCGAGCTCGATCATCATGGTCTTCGCGGTGTGGGTGCGACTCAACCTCAAGGAGAGCCCGGTCTTCGAGGAGCGCACCGACGTCGTCGACGGCAAGGCGCTCGGTCGTGAGGAGATGGTCGAGCTCGCCACGCAGACCAACGACGTCCGGACCCTCCAGGCGCTCGAGCGCAAGCCGGTCAAGGCCACGCTGGTGTCGTTCTTCCTGCGGTTCGGCCAGGCCGGCAACTCCGGAATCATCCAGACGTACCTCATCTCCTTCATCACGATCACGCTCGCGGTGCAGAAGGGCGTCGGTCCCGAGATCGTCATCGTCTCGTCTCTCATCGGCTTCGCCACGATCCCGTTCGTCGGCTGGCTGGGCGACCGCTTCGGTCGCCGGCGGATGTACATCGTCATGACGTCGCTCGCACTCGTGCTGATCGTTCCGACCATGCTCGCGATCAACACGAAGGAGGTCGCCTGGATCTTCGTCGGCTACGTCGTGATCCACAACGTCGCCGTCCTCGGCCTGGCGTCGATGGAGAACATCGCGATCCCCGAGATCTTCGGAGCCCGAAACCGCTACACGCTCACGGCCATCGTGCGCGAGATCGCGGCCATCATCGCGACGGGCATCGGCCCGGTCCTCGCCGCGGCGTGGGTCGCCGCCACGACGGGCAGCATCATCCCGGTGATCGTGCTGCTGGGGATCTACACGGTATCCGCCCTCATCGCCGCGATCGTGGCGCCGGAGTGGACCGGTCGCGACCTGACCGATCCGCGCCCCGCGATGTGATCGCGGCGGCACCACACCAGCACTGACCAGGGGTGGGGGCGCCCCGGGCGCCGGCGCCGCCCCCCCCCCCCCCCGC